>CANPYA010000007.1 GCA_947587565.1 uncultured Bacilli bacterium
TTCTATTACCAAATTTTAGCATATATAAATTATTTATATAATTTTTTAGTTTTTCTCCTAAAGGAGTTAATTCAATATTTTCTCTTCTTATTCCAAGGGCTACAGATATGTTTGATGCTTGGCTAGTTTGAGCATCTAAATCGCCAAATTTTTGAAAATAACTTTCAACACTTTTTTCTTTTAAATTTTGTTCTAAATCAGCAATTACTTGCCTTCTTTCAGCAATAACACTTTCTACATATTTTTGACATTTATTATCTAAAGAATTATTTTTATCAAATTCATATAAATTATTAGCATTTATATATTCTAATTCATCAAGATTAAGTGTAAGAATGAAATTTACAAAATAATTAGCATATAAATCTTCAATATCTATTTCGCCATTATTAATTTGTTCAATAGTAACTTCTTTAGATTCTATTAATTCTTTTTTAAATTGTTCAATAGAATAACTCTTTTTTCTTTCTACTTGATGATTCACTAATTCCATATCAATTACTTTTTCTTTTGTAAACATATATACCATCTCCTTATTTACCATTATTCTTCCTTATCAAGTTCTTCTAACTTTTTATCAATTTCACTAATAACATCATCAACTTTAATATCAGTATTTGGAATATTATGTTTTGCTTCAGTTTGAACTAATTCATCACTTACAAAATCATTTAATTTGTAGTCATCATTAATATTAAAATTATAGTCGGAATTTATTAAACTTCCTAAAGCATTTAAATTTTTATTTTCATTATATTTTAAAAGTAAATTACGAAATTCAGTATTTTTTAATATATAACCGATAATAAAATTTAAACAAAAACGAATTATTTCGGTATTATTAGGATTTCTAACCTCTACAGTTTCTTCACCTATTGTATATGATACTTTATAAACACCATTCATATCTTCTTCTTGAGGTGTTAAAAAATGGTTTGATGGTTTTAACTTTTCAAAATCAACTTCCCTTATTTTCTCGCAAAAACTATCAACAATAGCATTATTAGGTAGTATTCCTCCATCATTAGAATAACTTGTAAAATGCTTCGCTAAATCTATGCCATTATCTTTACCAAGTCGTATTGAAAAACTAAGTATATTAGGGTTTCCATTAGGGTATATATCAAGTAGAAAAGATGAAACATCACCAATTTCAGTTAATCCACCATACCAACTAAAAGTTACTTTATTAATATTATTATTCATTTTATGTATCTCCTTTACATTAATAATTAAAGAAATTATCTATTCCTATTACTCCATCATAATAATTATTCATAATTTCACAACATAACTTAATCTTATTTTTATCAATATAATTATTATTTTTATATTCTTCAATAATTTGTTTAAATAAATTATCATAATACAAAGTTAAATAATTATATTTAGATACTACAACTAAATCTACTAATTCATCTATTTTTTGAGTTAAATCTTGTTCCATATTAGCATATACATAATCATTAATATTTATTTTTTCACCATCAATAATAAATTCATTGTTAAAAACTTCCGCTAATTTTTGTTGAATAGGTAAATTATCATTCTTAATATCTTCTTTTAAATATTCTTTATATTGTAATTTTTTACTTACAATATATTTAGATATTTCTTTTTGTTTATTATCTATTTCTTTATTAATTAAATTACTCTTAACAAAATCATTATTTTTTGTAGCATTAAATTCTAATATTTCATTATTTTTAATATCAATTAATAACCAATAATTAGGTTTTATTTGACTATCTTTGTCCCATACTTGTTCATTTTTATGAGTTAACATAATACCAATATATAAATTGCTACCATCTATTCTTAACATTGGGTATAGTGGAACATAATCATTTAATCCTCTTTTTTCTTTTTCCTTATTGGCAATTTCTAAATATTTATCCATTATATTTCTCCTTTACTTTATTTCTAGCACTATATAAATAATATTTAATATTTGATTCGCTAGAATTTAATTTATTACTAATTTCTTTTATTGAAAAATCATTATAATAATATAGTTTAAATGTTAAAAGTTCATTTTTAGTTAGACCAATATCATTTATATTATCTAGTATCTCTTTATATATTACTTTATCAAGCAAGTTATCTTCATAACCAACATCATTACTGTCATCATAACTAACATTATTTTTTTCTTTTATATATTTTTTAGCTTTGTTACACCAACAATTATAGGCTATTTTCCATATTAGATTATCTAACAATTTGATATCAATATCTTTATTAAAATATTCAAATATCGCTAAAAATACATTATTAGTTAAATCTTCGGCATCTTCTTTATGTTTTGTTTTCTTTAATGCCCAGTAATATATTTTATCGTAATATTCATCATATACTGCATCCATTATATCCACCCTTCACTTATATAGTGTCTACTTTTTAATAAAAGTTAGAAAAAATTTACAAAATTCCAAAATTATCAAAAAAATGTTAATAATTACCTAGTTATTAACATTAATTTAAAAATTCTTCGATATTAAAATTATAAATCACAATATCAGTATCATTAAACATAATATAAGTATTATTGTCTTCTACACTGTAATCTAAATTATTTAAAGGAATAGTTAATTCTAAATAATACTCAGGTTGAATTTGAATACCCCTGCCAATTAAAATATTAAATTTATTGGCGTTATTAAAAAGTAAAATATTTTTGTTAGTAACCACGACTGATAAATCGTAGTTTTTCTCTCCTACATCTACCATTCCTTTAGGATTTTCATATAACATCTTCTCGTCATTTTTCGCAAATTCATAATGATACATTAAATCAGTCCTTTCTAATTAAAGTATAACATATATTTTTATTATTATATATAAAAAGAAGATCACCTAAGTAATCTTCCCATTATTAAACTAATTCAATTCTTACTTCTAAAGCGTCATCACCACGACGTTCACTAAGTTTAATAATCTTAGTATAACCACCATTACGATTTTCATATCTTTTAGCTAAATCATCAAAAACTTTTTTAACAACTTCTTTATCATTATGTAAGAATGCTAAAGCTTTTCTTCTAGAAACTAAAGTTCCTCTTTTACCATAAGTAATCATTTTATCAACAAATTTTCTTACTTCTTTAGCTCTTGCTTCAGTAGTAACAACAGATTCATGCATTATAACATCTTTTGTAAGTCCTGCTAAAATGCTTCTTCTAATTCTTGTTTCTCTTCCTAATTTTCTATATGCCATAATCCATTACTCCTTAAATGTTAGTCCTAAGTCAGCAACTTTATCAAGAACTTCTTTTAAACTCTTCTTTCCTAAGTTTCTAATCTTAGTAACTTCTACTTCTTTTTTATCAACTAAGTCTTGAACAGTATGAATACCTGCTCTTTTTAAGCAATTATATGCTCTAACACTAAATTCTACTTCTTCAATTGGAGTTTCAAGAGTCTTCGTAATAGTATCTACTTTCTTCTCTTGCATTAAACCAGATATATCACTAATAGAATTTAAATCAGTTATAATTGCAAAATGTTCTACTAATATTTTACCTGCTAAAGCTAAAGCTTCTTCCGGAGTCATACTACCATTAGTAGTAACTTCCATAATTAATTTATCATAATTTTCATTTTGACCAACCCGAGTATCAACAACTTCATATTTAACAAGTTCAATTGGTGAATAAGATGAATCAATAGCAATAGTACCAACTGAAGCATCTTCTAATCTCTTTTTATTTTCTTTAGCATCAACATAGCCACGACCGTTTTCCACAGTCATTTCAATATCAATTTTGCCACCTTCAACTAATGTACAAATAACTAAATCCGTATTAATTACATCAACATCAGCATCTTTTTCAATCATTCCAGCAGTTACAACACCTTCTTTATCAGCATGTAATCTAATAACTTTCTTTTCATCAGAATGATTTTTAACAACTAAATTTTTAATATTTAATACAATACCAGTAACATCTTCGACAACACCTTCAATTTTTTGAAATTCGTGTAAAACACCATCAATTTTGATACTAGTAACAGCACTACCTGGAAGACTAGATAATAATACTCTTCTTAAAGCATTACCAATCGTAGTTCCAAATCCTCTTTCCAATGGTTCAAGTTCAAATTTACCAAAATGGTTACTATCTTGATATTCAGTAATTTTGTATTCCGGTTTTTCAAATTTTATCATCATACAATATTATCCCTTTCTTTAATTAGTTTCTTGGTCTTTTTGGTGGACGACATCCGTTGTGTGGTACTGGAGTTTCATCTATAATACTTGTAACTTCTAAGCCAGCACTTTGAAGTGAACGAATTGCATTTTCTCTTCCTGGTGCTAAACCTTTAACATGAACTTCAACTTTTTTAACTCCTTCTTGAATAGCAGCGGTTGCCGCAGCTTCAGCTGTAAGTCCAGCAGCATACGGAGTTTTCTTTTTGCTTCCTAAATAACCAATTCTTCCCGCACTAGACCAACTAATAGCATTACCATCTTTATCAGAGATTGTAACGATAGTATTATTGTAAGTAGCGTGAATATGAGCAACTGCTTCAGGAATATTCTTTTTAACTTTTCTTTTTCTTCTATTATATGCCATATTTTATCCCCTACTTTCCTACCTTTTTCTTATTAGCCACTACTTTACCTTTACCCTTACGAGTTTTAGCATTTCTACTAGTTCTTTGTCCTCTTACAGGTAGGCCTTTTTTATGTCTAATTCCTTGATAACAATTTATTTCCATTTTGTTTTTAATGTTCATTTGAACATCTCTTCTTAAATCACCTTCAACAGTGTATTTGTCAACTTCTTTTCTTAAACGAGTGATTTCATCTTCAGTTAAATCTTTAATTTTTTTAGTTTCTTCTACACCCGCATCTTTACAAATTGTTTTTGCTAAAGGACGACCAATACCATAAATGGCTGTAAGTCCAATACAAGTATGTTTATCTCCTGGTAAATCAATATTCTTAATTCTTGCCATAACTTTCCTCCTTAACCTTGTACTTGTTTATGTTTAGGGTTATCACAAATAACCATAACTTTTCCTTTTCTTCTTATTATTTTACATTTTTTGCAAATCTTTTTTACTGATGGTCTAACTTTCATAATACTCTCCTCTTCTTTTTTTATTCTTTCATGAATTATCTTTTATTCCATGTAATTATCCCACGTGTTAAATCATAAGGCGATAATTGTACTGTAACGGTATCACCTGGTAGAACACGTATTGTATTAATGCGCATTTTACCAGAAACGTAGGCTTTTACAGTATGGCCATTAGGTAATTCGACTAAATAGTCAGAACCTTTTAAAACCTCAATAACCTTGCCTTCGACTTCAATTTTATCATTCTTCTTCGATTCTCCATTATTATGTTTTTTAGAATCTGCCAAATTTTTCACTCTCCCTATATTTTTTATTCTTGGGTTAATATTTCATAACCATCTTTTGTTACTAATACAGTATGTTCAAAATGAGCACTAGGTAATCCATCATCAGTTCTTACTGTCCAATCATTATCTTCTAAGTAAATATCTTCTTCACCCAAAGTTAACATTGGTTCAACAGCAATAACCATACCACTTCTTAGTCTTGTATTATCATTTGTTACATAATTAGGAACATCTGGATCTTCATGAATACTTGTTCCAACTCCATGACCAACTAGTTCTCTTACTACCCCTAAGTTGTGTAATTTAGCAAAATTTTCAATCTTGCCTCCAATGTCTCTTATTTTAACACCATCTTTAATAACACTCAAGCCTTCATATAAAGATTTTTTTGTATTTGCTACTAAATCTTCGATTTCTTTAGATGTTTCACCAACTATATAAGTATTGGCTGAGTCCGAATGATATCCTTTATAACAAACCCCAATATCGACTGAGACAACATCACCGGCTTTGATTTTTCTCATTCCCGGTATCCCATGCACTACTTCATCATTTATCGAGATACAGATACTTGCTGGGTATCCTTCAAATCCTAGAAATGAAGGAGTACAATTATTTTTTAAAATAAATTTATGGGCTATTTCATCTAAAGCTTTGGTACTAATACCGGGCTTTATATTCTTAGCCACTTCTAAATGGGTTAAATAATTGATTTTCCCAGCATGTCGCATTAATTCAATTTCTCTATCACTTTTAATACTAATCATTTCAAAATATCCTTAATTTCTTCTGTAATCTTATCACTATCTAAAGTAGCATCAACATTGTGTAATTTGTTATTCTTTTGATAGAACTCTTTAATTGGTTCTATATTATTTAAGAAGGTTGCAAATCTTACTTTAAATGCTTCTTCATTATCATCATCCCGACTAATTAATTCCTTACCACATTTATCGCAGATACCTTCAACTTTAGGCATTTGACTAGGAATGTATTTATGGAATGATGCCCCACAACTGCAAGTAAGACGGCCAAGCGCTCTTTTTAATGCTTCATCTAATGGTATATCTAAATAAATTACTTCATAATCTAATAAATTTAATTTATTTAATAATTCATCTAATAATAATACTTGATTATAAGTTCTTGGAAAACCATCTAAGATAAATGGTTTATCAATATTTTCTAACTTATTTTGAACTAACTTTAAAACGATATCATCACTAACTAATTCACCTTTAGCAATAATGTTTTCAATTTCTAAACCTAATTCACTTTTTTTACTTATTTCTTCTCTTAGCATATCACCAGTTGAAATATGTAAGTAACCAAGACTTTCCAATCGACTACTTTGTGTTCCTTTACCAGCAGCCGGTGGGGCAATAAAAATTACGCTTTTCATTATCTTATCCTTCTTCTCTTTTCTTTATAACTTCTTGCAAGTAAACTACTTTCTAATTGTTTATATGTTTCAATAGCAACTCCGACAACGATTAATAAACCAGTACCCCCAATAGTTACGGTATTTGGTAAATTGGTAAACCGACTAACTAAGACAGGTAAAAGGGCAATAACTGTTAAGAATATACTACCAACAATAGTTAATTTACTAATTGATTTACTTATATAATTAGAAGTATCTGTACCAGGTCTTACTCCCGGAATATAACCTCCTCTTTCATTTAAGTTCTTGCTCATTTCTTCGGGATTCATAATTAAGAATGTATAGAAATAACCAAAGAAAATAATTAAAATTATATATAAAATCATTCCAGTATTTGAACTATAAACAATATATTTATTAATAAAGTTCATTGCATTTTCATTTTTAAGTAATGCCACTATTGTAGAAGGTACCGTTAATAATATTTGCGCAAATATTACGGGTATAACTCCGGCAGCATTAATTTTAATTGGTAAATAACTTTGTTCAGCTCCATAAGCACTTGTTGTTCTATTTGCATATTGGATAGGAATTCTTCTTTCCGCAAGTTGAATATAGATAATACCTACTAAAACTAGTAAATATATCAAAATAAAGATGATAAATAATGGAATACCTAATCCTAAACTATATGAACCATTGATAAAACCATTGTAGGCTCCGATAAAGATGTTTGGCATACTTAGAATAATACCAGCCATAATTATCATTGATGAACCATTACCTAAACCTTTTTTAGTAATTTCATCACCTAGCCATAAACAGAAGGCAGTACCGGCAGTCATAACCAATGCGGTTTTAATAATTTCCATTGGTGACATACCATTCATATAGAATATACATAAAGCATATGCTTGAACAAATGCAAAGATGATAGCTAAATATCTCGTTATTTTATTAATTTTTTGTCTTCCAACATAACCTTGGTCTTTCAATTCTTTAAAGTATGGAATAATGTCCATTTGTAAGAATTGGGTAATAATTGATGCGGTAATGTATGGGGAAACTCCTAAGGCAAAAATTGAAAAGTTTTGTAACCCACCACCACTCATCAAGTTAAAGATTTCTAAGAATCCTAAATCTTGATAGATTCGCGATGCCCAAGGTATGGTAACAGTTGTTCCTAAACAGAACAAACCTAGACAAGCCATTGTGAAATAGATTCTTCGTCTTAAATCTTTATTTGATTTACTAAAAAGTCCAGTAAACCCACGAAACATCTAAATCACCTCAGCTTTGCCACCGGCTTCTTCTATTTTAGTTACCGCTTTAGAAGAAAATCTGTGGGCTTTAATTGTTAATTTTTTATCTAAGGAACCAGTTCCAAGAACTTTAATACCACACAAACTCTTCTTTATTATTCCTCTTTCTTTTAAAATTTCAGGTGTTACAACATCACCATCTTTGAAGAATTTATTTAAATCTTCAAGATTGATTGTTGCAAATTCATTTCTAAATCTTTTATTATTAAATCCTCTTTTAGGGATTCTTCTATATAGTGGAGATTGACCACCTTGGAACCATGCTGGAATAGATGCACCACTTCTCGCTTTTTGACCTTTTTCACCACGAGTTGAAGTTTTACCCATTCCTGATCCTGGTCCCCGACCTACTCTTTTTATTCCTTTTGTTTCTTTAGATTTTGGTAAATTTTCTAATCTCATTATAATTCCTCCACCTTTTTGCCACGAAGGGCTGCGATATGTTCAGGAGTTCTTTGGGCTTGTAAACCTTTTAAAGTTGCTTTAGCCACATTGATTTGGGTATTAGCTCCTAAACTTTTAGCAACGATATCTTTAACACCGGCAAGTTCTAGAACGGCTCTAGCGGCTCCACCAGCGATAATTCCACGACCTTCTTTAGCAGGTTTAATTAAAACCACACTACGACCAACTTTTCCTGTTTCTTCATGAGGAATAGTTCTATTATCAATTAAAGATATTCTAACAACATTTTTATTAGCAGCTTGAATCGCTTTTTTAATAGCTTCAGATACTTCATTAGCTTTACCAGTTCCAATACCTACTAAACCTTTACGGTTACCAACGGCAACATCTGCTTTGAAGCGGAAATGTCTTCCACCTTTAGTAACTTTTGTTACCTTAGATATTGAAATAACTTTTTCTTCTAATAAATTCTTTTTAGCATCATTATTTTTTCTTGTTACATTTTTCTTATCCATAGTATCCTCCTTATATCTCTAGTCCAGCATCTCTTGCTGCATCAGCAAGAGCACTTACACGACCATGATAAAGGTAACCACCACGGTCAAATACAACACTTTTAATTTTAGCCGCTTTACATTTTTTAGCAATATCTTCACCAACTAATTTAGCCGCTTCAATATTACCACCATTTGAAAGTTTTAAAGCTCGACTTGATGAAGATACTAAAGTTTTACCAGTTTCATCATCAATAACTTGGGCATATATTTCGGCATTAGAACGAAATACATTAAGTCTTGGTTTGACACTAGTACCGCTTAAATTTTTTCTAACACGAGCATGTCTTATTTGACGTGCTTTGTTTCTAGATTCTTTTCTTATCATACTTTACCTCCTTAAGCCGCTTTCTTTCCTTCTTTACGACGAATAGTTTCGCCTTTATAACGAATACCTTTACCTTTATATGGTTCTGGTTCTCTGATTTTTCGAACATTTGCTGCAAATTCAGAAACTTTTTGTTTATCAATTCCTTTAATTGTAAGTTCAGTGTTACTAACTAGTTCAGCACTTAAACCTTCAGGAATTTCAACTTCTACTGGGTGAGAATATCCGGCATTAACAACAATTTTCTTGCCTTGAACATTAAAACGATATCCAACACCAACTGCTTCAAGACCTTTTTCAAAACCTTTAGATACTCCGATTAACATACTATTAATTAAAGAATTAGTAGTACCTTGCATCATATTAGCAGTCTTTGATGGTGTTTTTTGTTTAGTCAATATATGACCTTCATTAACTTCGACATTAACTAAAGAATTAATATCTAATTTAAGTTCTCCTTTAGCACCTTTAACAGTTAAAACATTATTTTCTACTGTCGCAGTTACACCATCAGGTATATTTAATTTTCTTTCTCCTATTCTACTCATAATTACTTACCATATATAGGCAAGGACTTCGCCTCCTAACCTTTGTTCTCTTGCTTCTTTATCAGTCATTAAACCTTTAGAAGTAGAGATAATTGCAATACCTAAGCCATTAAGAACACGAGGAACTTCTGTAGCCTTTGCATAAACCCTTAAACCAGATTTACTTATTCTTCTAAGACCAGTAATAACTCTTTCTTTTTTAGCCCCATATTTTAGAGTTAAAGTCAAATTATCACCCTTAGAACTTTTTTCATAATTATAGTCTTCTATGTAACCTTCTCTTTTTAAGATTTCCGCAATACCTAAAGTCATTTTCGTACCAACAACTGTAACAGTTGGATATCTCATAATATTAGCATTACGAATTCTTGTTAACATATCTGCTATTTTATCTTGTACAAACATATTATTCCTCCTCCTACCAACTAGATTTCTTTACGCCAGGTATTTGGCCTTCATTTGCAAGTTCTCTAAAGCAAATACGACATAATTTGAATTTGGAAAGAACTGCGTGAGGTCTCCCACATCTTTCACATCTTGTATATTCTCTAGTTGAAAACTTTTGTTTTCTACTATTTTTAATTCTCATACTTTTCTTAGCCATAATAACACCTAACCTTTAAATGGCATTCCAAATGCCTTAAGTAATGACAAAGCTTCTTCATTACTTTTTGCAGTGGTAACAAATATAATATCCATACCACGAATTTTATAAACATTATCATATTCAATTTCTGGGAAAATTAATTGTTCTTTAATACCTAGAGTATAATTTCCTTTACCATCAAATGAATGCGTAGAAATACCTCTAAAGTCCCGAACTCTTGGAAGACCAACTCTAATTAATTTTTCCATAAAATTGTACATATTTTCACCTCTAAGTGTTACTTTAACACCAACAGGTTGACCTTCTCTTAATTTAAAACCAGCAATAGATTTACGAGCCTTAGTAACAACAGGATGTTGACCAGCAATTAATTCTAAGTCTTTAACGGCTGCTTCAATAAATTTAGTATCGTGAGAACCTTCTCCAACACCCATATTAATTACGATTTTTTCTAATCTAGGAACTTCCATTATACTTTTATAATTAAATTCCTTTTTTAAATCTTCTTTAATTTTCTTATCATATAATTCTTTATAATTACTCATAAATTCACCTACTTACTAGCCTTTTTAGTTGTTTTCTTCGTAGATTTTTCTTTTAATTCTACTTCTTCAACTTTTTCTTTTTTAGCACTTTTAGCTGTGGTTTTTTTACCATTATCTAATTTGACATTAGAAACATGAATTGGCATTTCAATTTCAATAATACCACCTTGATCTTGATTAGTTCTTGGTTTAGTATGTCTTTTAGAAATATTTACGCCTTCAACAATAACTTTGTTTTCTTTACTTAAAGTTTTTAAAACTTTACCAGTTTTACCTTTATCTTCACCGGTTAAAACGCGTACTGTATCATTAACTTTTATCTTCATATTTCCTCCTATAAAACCTCAGGGGCTAAAGAAACGATTTTCATATAATCTTTTTCTCTTAATTCTCTAGCAACTGGACCTAATACTCTTGTACCAATTGGACTCTTATCATCTTTAATTAATACACAAGCATTATCATCAAATTTAATATATGAACCATCTTCACGACGAACACCTTCAGTAGTACGAACAATAACGGCTTTAACAACTTTTCCTTTAGGCATATTACTATTTGGAATCGCTTTTTTAACTGTTCCAACAACAACATCACCAATGTTACCAGTTTTAACTTTACTGCCACCCATAACTCTTATAACTAAAAGTTCACGAGCTCCAGTATTATCAGCAACTTTTAATCTTGTTTCTTCTTGAACCATTATGATACCTCCTAAAGTACTACAGCCTTTTCAAGAACTTCAACTAATTCATATCTCTTAGTTTTAGAAATAGGTTTAGTAAGTCTGATTCGTACTGTATCTCCTACATTTGCTTTATTTTGTTCATCATGAGTTGCATATTTTTTAGAATATTTAACTCTTTTATTATATAAAGGATGGCGTTTGTAAGTTTCAACTAAAACAGTAATAGTTTTATCGTTTTTACTACTTACTACTTTACCAACTAATTCTTGTACTCTTTTAGCCATTATTTATTTGCCTCCTCTATTTCTCTTTCTCTTAAAACAGTTTTCATTTTTGCAACAGTCTTTCTTAGATTATATAAATCTTTTGGTTTTTCTAAAGTACCACTGGCTTGTTGCATTCTTTTAGTGAATAATTCTTCTTTAGTTTCAACTATCTTTTTCTTTAAATCAGCATCAGATAATTTTCTTATATCTTTAATATCCACTTTTACTCACCGTCCTTTTTTACAAATTTACATTTGATTGGTAATTTATGAGAAGCAAGTCTTAAGGCTTCACGAGCGGTTGCTTCATCAACATTACTAATTTCAAACATAATTTTTCCAGTTTTAACAACTGCAACATATTGTTCTACATTACCTTTACCTTTACCTTGACGAGTTTCTAAAGGTTTCATAGTTAATGGTAAGTGTGGGAAAATATTAATAAATACTTTTCCACCCCTTTTCATATAACGAGTCATGGCAATACGAGCAGCTTCAATTTGGCGAGCAGATACCCAAGCACCTTCTAAGGCCATAAGTCCATATTCACCATTGGTTAAAGTTGTATTTCCTTTTGCATGACCATCATATGTTAATCTGTGCGACTTTCTATATTTAGTCCTTTTTGGCATCAACATATTTAGTCGCCTCCTTTTTGTCTATTTTCTTACTAGGTAGAATTTCATCTTTGTAAATCCATACCTTAACCCCAATTTTTCCATAAGTAGTATTGGCTTCACTTTGTGCATAATCAATATCAGCACGAATAGTATGTAGAGGAACAGTTCCTTCAGTATAACCTTCGCTTCTAGCCATTTCAACACCGTTAAGTCTACCTGATACTAAAGTTTTAATTCCTTTAGCTCCAGCCTTCATAGTATCTCTAATAGCTCTTTTTTGGGCAGCTCTAAATGGTGCTCTATTTTCAATTTGCATTGCAATATTGTCCGCTACTAATTTAGCATTTAAATTAGGATTTTTTTCTTCAACAATGTTAATAAATACTTCTTCATTAACAAGTTTTGCTACTTTCTTACGAAGTTTTTCAATATCTTCGCCACCACGACCAATGATTACACCTGGTTTAGCAGTTCTGATAGTAACATCTACTCTATTTTTCTTTCTTTCAATAATAACAGAAGAAATCGCAGCATCTTTAAGACTACTTAAAATATATTCTCTAATTTTTATATCTTTATTAAGATAATTAGCATAATCTTTTTTAGCATACCAACGAGAATCCCAATCTTTATTAACACCTAAACGGTATCCTATTGGATTAACTTTTTGTCCCATTATGCTACACTCCCTTCAATATTTTTATTATCTGTAACAACTACTTTAATATGACTAGTTCTTTTATCATGTCTGTCAACATTTCCTCTTGATGCGAATTGAATTCTTTTTAAAGTTCTACCGGGATTTACAAAACATTCTTTAATAACTAAATCATTTTCATCCATACCATTATTATTAACGGCATTAGCCACAGCAGAATTTAAAACTTTTAAAATCATGCGACTAGCCTTAGTGTTGGTTACTTCTAAAATTTCGCGAGCCGTTTTAACACTCTTACCTCTAACTAAGTCCATAGTCATTCTAGCAAGACGAGGTTTAATTATTGCTCCTTTATGAATTGCATATGCTTCCATTATTTATTACCTCCACCAGCATGACCGGTAAACTTACGAGTTTGTGAAAATTCACCAAGTTTATGACCAACCATTTCTTCAGTTATATAAACTGGTATGAAGTCTTTACCATTGTGAACAGCAATTGTATGTCCGACAAAATCAGGAAATATTGTACTTCTTCTTGACCAAGTTTTAATAACTGTTTTCTTGTTTTCTTTATTTAAGTTTTGAACCTTTTTTAAAAGTGATTCTTCAACAAAAGGCCCTTTTTTCAAACTTCTTGCCATATTATCCTCCTATTTGCTCTTCCTACTTATAATAAGTTTTTCAGAAGCCTTTTTAGATTTACGAGTTTTATGACCAAGGGCAGGTTTACCCCAAGGAGTCATAGGACTCTTACGACCAACTGGTGCTCTTCCTTCACCACCACCATGTGGGTGATCATTAGGGTTCATAACACTACCACGGTTAGTAGGTCTTATACCCATATGTCTTTTTCTTCCAGCTTTTCCTAAATTAACTAAGTTAGCATCTTCATTACCAACAACACCAATTGTAGCAATACAAGTACCTAATACTTTTCTAGTTTCTCCTGATTGTAAACGAATGATTACATATTTACCATCACGACCTAATATTTGGGCACTAGATCCAGCAGCCCGACATATTTGAGCGCCTTTACCTGGTTTTAATTCAATACAATGAATCATTGTACCAACAGGAATATTTTGAAGTGGTAAAGAATTACCTACTTTAATATCGGCATTTTCACCATTTTCAATAATCATATTAACTTTTAATCCATTAGGTGCGATTATATATCTTTTTTCACCATCACGATAATTAATTAATGCGATATTAGCATTACGGTTTGGATCGTATTCAATTGTTGCAACCCGACCAGTAACACCAACTTTATCTCTTTTGTAATCAATAACCCGGTATTTTTTAGTATTTCCACCACCAATATGGCGAACAGTCATTTTACCTTGGTTATTACGACCACCAGTTTTTTTAACTTTAACCACTAAAGATTTAGTCGGATTATTATTGATGGTCAATTCTTCATTTTGAAGTGTACTCATTCCTCTGCGACCATTTGTAGTTGGTCTATAATGTTTTATTGCCATAAAATTACCTCCTATAAATCTATGGTAGAGCCATCTTGAAGAGTAACTATTGCTTTTTTGTAAGTCTTAGTTGTTCCGGTATATCTTCCCACTCTACGCTTTTTAGCTTTTGTATTTAAAGTATTAACACTTTTAACATTTACTTTAAATGCTTCTTCTACAGCTTTTTTAATTTCATCTTTAGTAGCGCTTTTTGCTACTTTGAATGTATAAACATTATTTTGTCTTAAAGCCATAGATTTTTCAGTTATAACTGGCGAATAAATAATATCACTATAATGTTTCATTATTTAAGAGCCTCCTCTATTACATTAATTGCTTCTTCTTCAACTACTAAATTATCAGCATTTAAAATATCATAGCAATTAACTTCTTGAGCCATAAGAACTAGAACATTTCCTAAATTTCTTGTAGCCATATATAAATTTTCATTTTCATTACTTGTAACGAATAGTGTTTTACCACTTAATTTTAATGTTTCTAATATATTTGTTGCTTCTTTAGTCTTAAGAGTTTTTAAATCTAATTTATCCACTACCATTAAGGCTTTTTCTTTTGCTTTATAAGTTAAAGCAGTTTTTAAGGCTAGGCTTCTTTCCTTACGATTAATTTTAAATCCATAATCACGAGGGTTTACTCCTAAAGGAATTCCACCACCACGCCATTGAGTAGCCCGAATACTACCTTGACGAGCTCGACCAGTTCCTTTTTGTTTCCAAGGTTTTCTGCCACCACCAGAAACTTCTGATCTATTTTTGGTCTTTCTTGTTCCTTGACGCATACTATCTAGTTGTAAACGAATCATTTTCTTTAATGCATCATCATTAACTTCAATATTCCAAATTTTACTATCTAAAGTGATATCTTTAACAGTTTCACCTTTAATATTTTTAACACTTAATTTTGTCATCAGTATTTTCCTCCTTTATAAAGCCTAATTGGCTTCCTCCGGATTTTCTTCTTTAGTTTCTTCTTCTACTTCTGCATTTTCTACTTCAGTAGTTTCTGCATTTTCTTCTGTTTCAGTAGTTTCTGTAGTTTCAACATTTTCTTCTACTGGAGCATTTTCTTCAACTACTGCATCAACAACAGTTTCTTCTTCATAAGTTAAGATTTCTTTTGGAGAAGCCTTTCTAGAATTTTTAATCGCAGTCTTAATATAAACTAAAGAATTTTTAGCACCTGGAATATTGCCACTTACTAGAATGTAATTATCAGTTGTATTAACTTCAATTATTTCTAGATTTTGAATAGTTACTGTTTCTACTCCCATATGTCCTGGAAGTTTTTTACCCTTTAATACTCTTTTTGGAAGCATTGTACCAAGTGAACCAGGTCCTCTATGATAATGTGAACCATGTCCCATAGGTCCTCTTGATTGATTGTGTCTTTTAATAACACCTTGCATTCCTTTACCTTTTGAAGTACCAGTTACATCAACAACTTCACCTACTTCAAAAATGTCTACTCCAATTTTATCTCCTACATTGTAAGTACCTTCGGCGTTTTTAACCTCTTTTAAGAAGCGCTTAGGAGTAGTGTTTGCTTTTTTAGCATGGCCAATTTCAGCTTTATTGGTACGATTTTCTTTCTTTTCAAATACGCCTAATTGAATAGCATTATAACCATCTTTTTCTAAAGATTTAACTTGCATTACGACATTTGGTTCACAAGCAACAACTGTTACCGGAATTAATTTGCCATCTTTAGTAAAGACTTCTGTCATTCCAACTTTGCGTCCTAAGATTCCTTTCATTTTTCTTTCCTTCCTTTACTATAATTTAATTTCGATGTCAACGCCACTTGGTAAATCTAAATGTGTTAAAGCATCAATTGTTTCCTTACTAGGATTTTTAATATCAACAAGTCTTTTGTGAGTTCTTCTTTCGAATTGTTCACGAGAGTCCTTGTATTTGTGAACAGCTCTAAGTACAGTAAACTTCTCTATTTCAGTTGGAAGAGGTACTGGACCAGAAACTTCACCACCTGTTCTTTTTACAGTTTCGACAATTTTACTAGCGGCCATATCTAATAAACGATGGTCATAGGCTTTCAAATTGATTCTAACTTTTTGATTTGACATTTACATGTCCTCCTTTCGTCTATATCTAGTATAGACTTGCTCCACCCGAATTACCTGATAGGCTATAAAGATATTTACCAACTCTTCCTAGCGTGTCAGCAACCTCGTGCATCATCGCAGTCATACGACTATGATTATAACACAATAATTATATGCTTGGCAAGTGTAAATTTGACATTTTTTACAAATTTTACACAAAACAAAAAAACTTACTTTGCTTATATATAGCATTGTAAGTTTTTATAATTAAACACCGGTAACTGTTGCACTAGTGATACGATTTTCAGTCATACGTGTTTCAAACCAAGATACCATATCAGTTGGAACATAGATATTTTCTAATTTATAGTCTTTATAAAACATATTACTATATGCTGAACTACTTAAACTACCAATTTTTATATTATCTAGGTGAATAGTTTTTAATTTTGTGCAATTATAAAACATACTATTAAAATTAGTTACTGATGTAATCTTAGTACCTGTAAAATCAACACTATCTAAAGATGTACAATAATAGAACATATATTGCATATTTGTTGCTAAACTTAAATCAACATTCTTCATTTCTACTTTAACTAAACTTGAACGATTTTGAAACATACTAGATAATTCAAAATTATTTTCCGTTTGAAATATTGCGTTATTTAAATATATTTCTTTTAATGCTCCAAATGATGAAAATAAATTTTTATATGATGCCACATCGTCAAAGGCAAAAGTAACGTCATTCATTATAAGTTGTTCGACAATTGTACTAGTAAAGGTACTAGCAGGAGTATTATTAAATTTTAAACCACTTACATTTATCACCTTTAAATTATCACAGTTTGAAAACATTTTATTAGCATTAAGTATATTTTTTAAATTTTTTGACCAACTACTCAAATCAATTTGAGTAATAATATCATTGTTTTCAAACATACTACTAACATTTTGAAGAGCAGATACATTCCAATTTTCAACTACGTTTAGAATAGCATCATCTATACTATAATCTTTAAACATACTACTCATATCAGTTACTTTGGATGTATCAAATGCACTTAAATCTAAGGTGGCTCCTTTATAACGTTCAAACATATAACTCATATCGGTTGCTGAGGAACCAAATTTTTTTGGAAATATTATCGATGCACTAACTGCATTATAATCATAATGATTGCCAAACATAGAACTCATATTAGTAACGGAAGATGTATCAAATGTACTTAAATCTAAGATTGTCCCCTCATATGCAGAAAACATAGAACTCATATCTTTAACATTATTTGTTACGAAATTTGGCCATTCTTTAAATGGTAAGGTGGCTGTTACTCCATAAAACATATGACTCATATCGGTTACAGATGAGGTATCAAAACTACTTAAATCTAATGTGGTTCCTTTATATTCAAAAAACATAGAACTCATATCTTTAACATTATTTGTTACGAAATTTGGCCATTCTTTAAATGGTAAGGTGGCTGTTACTCCATAAAACATATGACTCATATCGGTTACAGATGAGGTATCAAAGTCACTTAAATCTAGAGCAGTTCCAGCATAACGAGAAAACATAGAACTCATATCAGTTGCGGCTGATCCAAATTTTTTAGGAAAATTTATCGTTGCAGTAAATCCAGTTGAATTAGTAGTCGTAAACATTCCTTGCATGTTGATTACATATGAGGTATCAAAATTACTTAAATCTAGAGCAGTTCCTGTGTAATCATAAAACATATAACTCATATCAGTTGCTGAGGAGCCAAATCCTTGTGGAAATGTTATATTTGCACTAGTACGAGAAAACATAGAACTCATATCGGTTACAGATGAGGTATCAAAACCACTTAAATCTAAGGTGGTTAGTTTACTATCATAAGCAAACATCTCACTCATATTAGTTGCTTCACTTGTGTTTAAATTTTCAAAGTTGATTTCTTTTAAATTGGTCATGTAATAAATTGCGTAAGATAAATCTGTTACATATATTTTGTCATTTGAGCCAATATATAAATCATAATTTTCTGGTGTTTCGACATTTTGTTCTAACCAACCTATAACACTTTTTTCTGGTGTTCTTTTTGAAGTATCAGACAAATCCCAATATTTTGGTTTGCTTGTTAATTCTTCTTCACTAGGTATATAATCTACAAATGTAGCACTTACTATCTTATCTTTATATTCACTTGTACGATATAATGTTCCAGAATATTTAGTATCTAAAACAGCATAAGTCTTAATATCTTCAATATCATAATATAAATAACAATATGCTGTTTTACTTGTTTTTAAAGTTATAGAATAATTATCATAATCATATTCTAAGGCATTAGGTATTATTTTACCATACATATCAACGCAATTACTTTTTTCAGTATTTAATTTATAACCAATTGTAGGGAATCCTTCGCTACTAGGAGTATAGTCGCCTTCGCCTTTTGTTTGTTCAAGCATTAAAGCATATTGTTTTTTAGTACTATCATCTTTTAATTCTACTTTAGGCAATTCATGATAATTATTATTTTTATCAATTAAGAAAAACATACTAGTTAATAATATTATTCCTATTCCAAGACAAATTAAGATATTTCTTTTTTTCAGTTTCAAAAGGCATCCCTCTACTCTATAAGAGTAGTATAATATTCCCCCCCCGAAAGTCAATTAGTTTTTTAGATTTTAATAAAATTTGACACTTATTTTAAATATAAAAAATTAAAAAAAGATACTAAGGTATTTTTAGTATCTATCTAGTCTTATGAGATTTATCATAATCATCAATAATGTTGTCAAGTAAACTATTAATTTGTTCTTTATATAATAGTAATATTTTTCTTGAAGTATCTCGTACTTCATCAGTAGTAATGCCTAAAAAATCAGCGATTCTTTCAGTTTCAAAGCATTTACCATCAACATAGCCAAATCTTAATGCCACAATTACAGCTTCTTTAACTGACATTACTTCTAACATTTGCGTAAAAGAAAAACTTCTTAAATTATTTAACATATTTACATTATCTTTTTTTGACTTTTCTACTACTTGAGTATCTTCTGTAGGCATTTCTTCTTTAATAGATTCTTCTAACATTCTATTTTTATCTTGCTCCATTAAATCTCTAACTCGAAGACGACCAATGCCAGGAGTTTTTGAAACTGTCAATATTAGATATGGATTTTTTAACTTTCGTCTAATCTTAGCAAGTGTATTATTAAAGAAAGGATAAATCGATTGACCTATTGGTTCGTTCTCCCATAACTTTAAAATATATTTTTCTTCTGGTGGTAATAATTCAATTACTTTATCGACACTTTCTTTGGAATAACCTTCAAAATAATCATATATTGTATTTTTAGTTCTTTTTTTCATAAAATTATCTCCTTCTATCTCTTCACAATTATTTGTTCTTTTATTATATTTAACACTTCTTACAACACTTGTATCTATATTTTTATGCCAATATGCATTTCTTTTTTCTCTTAAATTTTCTTCAGCTTTTTCGGGATTATCCGTATAAACTGCTAATTTATCAGTTTCTTGATTTTTAATAAATTTAATAATTACCTTTTTTTCAATTTGTCTAATTCTTTCTCTTGTTAGATTATATTTACTTCCTAATTCTTCAAGAGTTAATTTCTTATTACCAAATAAACCAAATCTTGAAGTAATAATATCTATTTCGCGTTTATTTAAATTACAAACTAGCAACAATTTTTGAATTTCATCTTGCAAACTTTCATTTATGTAATCAGCTTCTAAGTCTATATCACTAGCTATAAAATCACCTAGCTCAGCACTTTTTTTGCTATCAGCATCAACAATCGAATTTAAACTAACAGGGGTATTGAGATTAATAAGTTCATTTATTTTGGAAACTGGCAAATCCATTTCTTCAGCAATTTCTTCAATTTTTGGTTCTCGACCTAATTTATTAATCAATGCTTTTTGAATTGCAACAATTCTAAGGAGTAAATTATGTTTAAGAAGTGGAATTCTAACATTACGACTTTTAAAAGCCAAGGCTTTCCTTATAGAGCGCTCTATCCAATAGGTAGCATATGTGGAAAACTTATAACCTAATTTATAATCAAATTTTTCTACCGCAGTCATTAAACCCATGTTACCCTCTTGAATTAAATCTAATATATCTAGTCCATGATAGGTAAATCTTCTGGCAACACTTACAACTAATCTTAAATTACAATTAACAATATAATTAAAAAGTTCACTTTCGCCATTTTCTAATCGCGCAAATAATTCAGCTTCATCTTCTTTATTTAAAAGAGGATATTCCCCAATTTCTTTAAGATATTGTTTTATACTATCGACACTAAAACTATCATCATAATCGGTAATATCTTCCAAAGCATTTTTATTAGAATAAATTTCAATATTATTAATCATACAATAAGCTAAAATTACTTGAATTATAAAATCATAATTAAATATTTTATCAAGAGAAACATTAATAAAGACAGAATATTTGGTATTAACAATTATTTTTATTAAATTATGCTGTGTATTAGATTTGGGGTGATGGAGAAAAATTATAGTCGGAATAAATATCATATATGTTAATTGGAAAAT
>CANPYA010000008.1 GCA_947587565.1 uncultured Bacilli bacterium
TCTTCAACATATATATCATACCATATCTTTTTATATTTTTGTATTGTTTTCATCACCTCAAATCTAATACACAGCAATTTTATTTAATTACAAGATACGGATAATTTATCGTACCATTACCTTGGTATGTCGTATTACTATCTATATAAAATGTTGGTCTAATATTGAAGGAATTATCAGATATTACTGAATTACCTCTTATATAAATTTGTTCATTATTTATAGAATAATTTACATAAGCATCCCAATTTGTTAAATATCCATATTTTGGTATTAAATATTGATGATCATTAGTGTTAAAATCAAAAAACCAACTATTTTGACAATTATCGTTTGACGAACAAACTGTATTATTTTTTAGTGACAGTCTAACATCATGCATATATGGAATACCTACTTTAGCAGATACTTTATCTGTCCATTCATTAGTATTTTTTTGAAAACATCTAGTCTCATCTTTATTTAAACCATAACGTACAACTTCACAGATTACATTTTCACTTGGACTTGTAACTCCATCTAATCTTTCATACCAACTTGCTGCTGCTTTGCCAATTTCTATATTATAAAATTCTTCTCCTGTAAGACTATATAATTCCATTACATTACCATAGTACCAATCTTTCATAATTATTTTGTTTGACCAATTTATACTACTATTTTTAGATAAATAATTTTCATTATCTAAAAATCCTTCATTATTTATAGCATTAAATATATCACTATCAGGCCATCCAACATCTTCAGTATAATTAGCACTCCATTTATATTTTACACTTAAAAATTTTTGTTTCATTAATTTCATTTCACCATTAGAAGATATTCCTAAAATACGATATAAATAATTATCTTGATTATTTAGACATTCTTCTCGATTATTTGTTCCAAAACAAATATAATTATTATTAACTATATCTTTAGTTCCTTGATAACGGTGCATACCACCAACTTCTTCAATACTTAAATTTGCTGGTTTAGAATTTATAATATCTACTCCCGTTTTTTCATAATCTATTTCAAATGGTTCAGCAAGTGTTCCTTCACCAATTAATTCTATTTCATTTGTTAAATAAAATACTGGTCTTAAACTATACTTACCACTCGCTAAATTTCCCCCATGTTGGCCTTTGATATTATCAGCTCCATATACATCTCTTCCTAAATAGGGACTATTAGTTCCATTGGGACCACCATAGCCATATCTCGTCATTAATCTTTCCACTAAACTAAATGGACTATCATCATTATTTAAAAAGAATATCCAAGATTTAGAAGCATTTTCAGGGGTTTCAGAATTACCGCCAGGATAAGCAAGTAAAAAGTCATGTAAATATTGTAAACCTATCTTAGCATTAATATAATCTTTGTTTGTATCCCATGTATAAGTTGAAGTTTCATATCCTGTTTCTGTTTTTTTAAAGTAGGAGGCTGCTGTATTTCCGGATTCAATATTATAACATAATTCACCATCATACCCACTTAAAGTGTTATCACCATATAACCATTTATGAGTTACTATTTTTTCTTTTAATTTACTATCTAAAGAATTATAGAATGAATCTCCATCATCATTTAACCCATGATATATTAGACTATCTGGCCATTTAATATCTGTAATTGTATCATTATACCAGGAGTAACTTTTAGACAAAGTTGTTTTCTTTATTACTTTTAATTCTCCTTTAGCATTTATCCCAATTATTCGGTATAAATCTTCACCAAATTCTCCACAATCATTACCTAAACAAAGATAATTTTCTACATCATTTGTTACATTACCATCTTCATCTTTTTCATATATTCCTTGATAACGATATAGTCCTCCAGTTAATTCTTTTGTTAAATGATTATCTTTATCTTTACTTCTAAAAAATTTTATATTTGGTTCAATATCATAATATAAATAACAATAACTTGTTTTATTGGTATTTAAAGTAAGAGAATAATTAGTATAATCATATTCTAATACATCATTTATTTTCTTACCATTTAGATCGGTACAACCAGATTTAGTTTCATTAAATACATAACCTTCGGTTGGAAAATCATCACTACTTTCTTTATATTCACCATTTTCTTGTTCTAACATTAAAGCAAATTGTTTATTTTGTAATGGTTCTTTTAACTTAACTTTAGGTAGTTCCTTATATTCTTTTTTGTTATTAAACGTAAAAAACATACTAACAATTAGCATTATTCCTATAACTAAAATTATCAGTATATTTTTATTCTTCAATCTCATAAGACACATCTTCTATCCTATGATTTTATTATAAAATATTACCCCCCCCAGTCAACATTTTTTTAAATTTTTTATTTAATCAAATATTATTCTTTTATTATTTTATAACATAGGGATATTTTAATGTACCTTTTCCTTGATAAATTGTATCTTTTGAAAGATAAAATACTGGATAAACAGTGCATTGATGATTCAAACTCATAGTACTAATTAAATCATCGTATCTTGAAATTACAACATCATACCATTTGTTATTTGTTAGGCCAAACCGAGTCATAAACCAATCGTAACTTTCACTTGTTTGATCATTATTTTTGTAAAATAGCCAACTATTACAAGATTCTTCTTTAGTTCCTGCAATACTTGCCAAATATAAATCATGAACATATTTCATACCTATATATGTATCAACATAATCCGTATCTTGATTCCATGGATTGGTTACATTTTCTATCTCTCCAGAAGCATTTAGAATTTTATATGTTGTAGGTGCAGAACCTGTTTCAATAGCATAAATTTTTAAACCGCTAGTTTCACTAACAATTTAAGAAGAATCTCCATACATCCATTTTATTTTTTCAATATATTTCTTATATTTTGCATTAAAATTATTATAAAAAGAGTTTTCATTAGTATTTAATGCCTGAAAAATTAAACTATTTGGCCATTTAATATCAGTATTTATATCTTTATCCCATTGATAAGCTCCAATATTTGTTTTTTTAATTACTTTTAACCTTCCATCTGCTGTAATACCTATTATTCGGTATAAATCTTCACCATATTCACTGCAATCTTCGCCTAAACATATATAGTTGTTATTTACTTCATCTTTTGTTCCTTGAAAGCGGTGCATTCCACCAACTTCTTCAGTACTTAAACTTGTTGGCTTTGAATTTATAATATCTACTCCGTTTTTTTCATAATCTATTTCAAATGGTTCAGTTAATGTTCCTTCACCAATTAAACTTAAATCACTTGTTAAATAAAATACTGGCCTAATCATATATTTATAATCTAATAGGTAATAATCCACATCACCTTCTAAATCAATACGACGAGAATCATATCTTCCCAGAGAAGCATAACCAAATCTTGGAATTAACCATTCTGCAGGACCTAATGATGTGTTATCATTGTTATAAAAATGAATCCAAGATTTTTTAGCATTAGAATCTGATTGCGGATTTCCACCAGGGTAAGCATAAATATAATCATGAATATATTGAAGCCCGATATAGGCATTAACCTTATCATTATCTTTATTCCAAGTATATCTTTGAATAGTAAAGTTATCATCTTCACTATTTTTTACTCGATGACTAGTTTCTCTAAGGCCATTTTCTATAGCGTACATTAAATCTCCATTATATAAATTGTCTGAAGTATCATTTGTATCTCCATACATCCATGACCTTTTTATTACTAACTTTCTTAATTTTTCATCCATAGTACTATAAAATGAATCATCTTTATATGTACCTTCTTCATAATCATTTAATCTATGGAATAAATCACTATCTGGCCATATAGTATTTGTAGTTTGATAACTATGCCATTGGTATAAATTTGATAATGTAGTTTTTTTTATTACTTTTAATTCACCAGTGTCGGTTACTCCAATTATGCGGTATAAGTCTTCACCATATTCAGAACAATCTTTACCTAAACAAATATAATTATCATTAACAATTTTTAAATCATCAGAAGCATATTCTTCAGCTACTCCTTGATACCTATACATATCTCCAACTATGTCTTCACTTAATACACCATTAGTATCTTTACTTCTTAAATATTCTAATATTTCATTTTTATCAAAATATAATGTACAATATATTGTTTTATTACTAGTTATTGTAACATTATTACCTAAACTACTTATTGCATCTTCAATAGGATTACCTTTTTCATCAACACATTTACTTAAACTTTTATTGACATAATAACCTTTTGGAAATAAATTATCTCCCTCATACTCCACATATTCATCATTATCTTGAATAAACATTGCAAATTGTCTTTTAGTTATTTTATTTTCTTCTTTAGTTATTTCTTTATGCAAAAAAGATTGATAAGTTAAATTTATCATAAATATTTCAATTATTAAAAGTATTGTTATTAGTACTTTCCTCATTTAACTACCTCTACCTTTATAATGTAATTTTTATTCTTTTTATATTCATTTATTATCAATTTTTATTATATACTAATCGCGTATATTTTTCAATCAATTTAAAAACAGAATAAGTTCTTACCTATTCTGTTTTTATTATAGTATTCCCCCCCCGATTGTCAACTACCATGTAATAAATTACATGGCTTGTCTTGGTGCTGGAAGCACATTTCGTGAGTAAACTCACCTTATTATCTTAAATTTTCCAATCATTTATTTGTTTGTTCTTCTATTTTTTATTCATTATTTTTTGTTTACTTCTTATATATTTTGGCAAAAATTACGTATTTTTGCCTGCGACAATAAATTGTCTCTGAATCCTGAAAGGATTTACGTGCTGAAGCACGTGGCCTGAACCAATTGCTGAAACTTCGGGTCAATTTTTTTCTTATAAA
Organism: uncultured Bacilli bacterium; assembly: GCA_947587565.1. GTDB lineage: Bacteria > Bacillota_I > Bacilli_A > RF39 > UBA660 > SIG200. Next base: position 4,814 of record CANPYA010000008.1, read on the forward strand.
TTTTCCTGAAAAATTTATTTTATTTTAGTTATTCTCGCATAACCATTACCTGAATTACCTACCATAGACCCGCCATTATAATTGGGCATTGTATCATTACCCGCAATCATTACCGGATCAGAAAATATTTTACCACTATAATGATCTGGTGATTCAGTATGAGTAATATTACTTTCAGTTGATTCTTTTGTTATGGCTTTACATCCAGGATAACCAGATATATATGATGAACCTCCACCTACATTGGCACCTCCTAAAGCTTCACCACTAAAATAACCATTACCTGGTATATGAGTAGACCATTCAGCTACACCAAATTTATAACTTTCTTGAGTTGCCCCTTTGCCTGCTCTATCTGTCCAATAATCTGCAAATCCTTCTCCATCGCCACCAGTTAAAGCTCCACCATAGCCGCCATAGCCAGTATATCCTGCTCCACCGCCACCAGCAGCTACCATTATTCTTGACTTTAAACCATCAAAATTATCCCATTCACCATTTTCCAGCCTTACATCTGTTGCTCCGCCTCCACCAGCACAAGATCCAACATTAGAGCCATTAAATGAATTATTAGGATTTGTTCTATAACAATTACCATTGATATAGGTAGGATTTTCGCCTACATAAATATATAATTTATCATTCTTTTTTAAATCAATATTTCCACTAGTATAAGCACCTAAGCCACCATTTGCTCCTCCACCTTTAGCACCCCATAATTCTATTTGATATGTTCCATCTTTAAATACAGTAAATGTTTCATAATTGCCTTTAAAAGGATATTCAAATTTTTCATGATTATTTTCATCTTCTAAACCAATTTTAAATGGTTCAGTTAGTGTTCCTTCACCAGTTATTAATATATCATTAGATAAATAAAATACTGGCCTTATGGGTTTAGGATCAGATGAAGTTGTACTATCAAATAATCCTGTAGGATAAATTAACCTTATTGCTATAAAATTAGTATGAAATCCTCTTCTAATCATTAAAAATTCTGATCCTTTATACAACCATGAGTTAATTAAATTACTATTATTACCTAAAGTTGTTGAATTATATCCTAATAAATAATCATGCATATACATTAGCCCCATTGGTGCTTCTACATAGTCTTTTTCTTTATCCCAGGTATATTTATCAGTTTTTTGGGTTTCGGCTTTTATACCTCTTGTTGCCTCTATTTCACCAGTTTCAACTAAATAAAAATATAATCCATCTAAATTTTGCCAATAATCTGTTGTATCTCCATACATCCATTTATGATTTTGCACAATCTTTTCTTGTAACTTACTATCTAAAGAATTATAAAATGAATCTTGATTATCATTTAAAACATGAAATATATTACTATCTGGCCATTTAATGTCAGCATACATATCATCATACCATTTTTGAGCAGATAAATAATTTTCTTTTATTACTTTTAATTCTCCTGTTTCTGTTACGCCAATTATTCGGTATAAATCATTACCTTCTTCAGTACAATCACTACCTAAACATAAATAATTATTATCTACTACTTTTTCATTATCAACAATAAATTCACTACTTTTGACTCCTTGATAGCGATATAATCCTCCAACTATATCGGCACTTAATGATTTATTTGTATCTTTACTTCTTAAGTATTCTAATATCTCATTTTTATCAAAATATAAAGTACAATAGATAGTTTTATTACTGGTTATAGTTACACTATTACCTAAACTACTTATAACATTTTCCACCGGATTATCATTTTCATCAACACATTTACTTAAACTTTTATTAACATAATAGTCTTTGGGAAATAAATTATCTCCTTTATATTCCACATATTTATTATCATCTTGAATAAACATAGCAAATTGTTTCTTTGTTATTTTATTTTCTTCTTTAGTTATTTCTTTATGCAAAAAAGATTGGTATGTTAAATTTACCAATACTATTTCCATCAATAATAAAAATGTTACTATAATTTTTTTATTTTTCTTCATCATAAGACACATCTTCTATCCTATGATTTTAGTATAAACTACCCCCCCCGATTGTCAATCAATTTCTTTTAATTCATCATCAAAGATACTATACAAATACATTTTGATATCTTTATTAACTATTGTTTTTAAGTAATCTCTATACACATGTAATTGCTCTTGATATTTTTCATCGGTAATATTTTTTAATTTGTAATCAATAATTTTAACTTCACTCGGATATTCTAAAACTAAATCGATAATTCCTTCATAAGTAATATTATCTTTATCATATATAAATTCATATTCTTTATATATTCCCACATCTTTAGTTATTTGTAATCTATTAACAAAATTTTGAATTTGCTTATAATATGGATTATCACCACTTAAATTTAAAAAGTCAGTTTGTTCAAATATTTTATGAATAAGAGTTCCTTTTTGAAATAGTTTTCTTGTTTCATCAGTAATTAATTCTTTAACTTCTTTAGAAGCTTTATGTTCTTCCTTTAAAGTATTTGGAATATTAACTTGATAATATTTAATAATGTCATTACTTTTATTTAGATTTTCCTTTTTTAATTCTAAAACATTATAATTAGTGGGTAAATTATATTTTGCTAAATCAATATTTTTAATAAAGGAACTTAAATTACCAGAGATAGAATTTAAAATATCTAAAAATGATGTATATTGTAATCTTTTTTGATAGTCAACTTTATTTTTAATAGTTACTCTTTCTTCAGATAAAGGTGCTACAATAATGATTTTTTCGCGGGCTCTTGTTAAAGCAACATAAAATAATCTTATTTCTTCAGATATATTATTTAAGTAATATTCTTCTTTAAATAAATCTTTTAATATTGTATTATCTATACCATCTTTAAAGAAAGGTATAATCATGCCATATTTTTTATTAAATATAATTCTTTTTTTCGTATCTTCATCATTAAATTTTTTATAATAACCCGCAAAATAACAGATAGGAAATTCTAGCCCTTTGGATTTATGAATATTCATAATTTTAACACTGTTGGTATTTTGACCACTGATACTATATTTAATTTCACTTTTAGAATTAATCATGGTTTCTAAATATTCTTTAAACATCGTTATAGTATAACCCATTTGACTTAAATTTTTACTAATACTTAAAATATTATCTAAACGAATTAATATACTCGCAATATCTTTGGTCTTTAGAATTTTTTCATAGAAATTAAATTCTTTTAAAATTAAATTAAGTAATTCATAACTATCTAAAGTATCTATAGAACTTACAATATTTTTACTAATTTGGTATATTTCACTATCCATAAAACTTTCATCTTTAAAATACTTAAATATTTCTGCATCAGAATAAGCGAATAGAAATGAACGGGCAATACTCATAAAGTAGTATTTGAACTCTTGATCAATAACATTTTCTTGCACTTTTAAAATAAAGCCAATTATATTACTAATCAAGATAATATCCATTTCATTAGTTAATTTTTTATCTTCATAAATAGTTAAAGGAATTCCTAAATATTCAAAGATTTTTTTGTAAGTTGGGAAATTGGTTCCCCGGTCCATAATAATACAAAAATCACTGTAACTAGCCTTCCGGAAATCTTCTAATTTTTTATCCATTATGGCATAACCAGAACTCACTTTTTCTAAAATATCATATCCAATAATAAAAGCTTCCAGTTCTTCTTTCTTTAATACTTCTCCTTCACTATCATAATTATATATTTCTAAATTATTATTTTCTTTAATCTTTTCATATAAAGAATTACCAGCATTCATCTTATGTTCTTTTGTGTAATTGGCATTACCTACTTCATCATCCATAATAAGCGAAAATATTAAATTAATGCCATCTAAAACTTCACTCCGAGAACGGAAATTTTTCAGTAAATCAATTTTAATACCGCCATTATTCTTGGCATACTTATCATATTTTTCTTTAAATATCTTGGGGTTAGCATCCCTGAATCCATAAATAGATTGTTTAATATCTCCAACCATATAAACATTATTATTTTCAATTAAACTAATAAATTCTTCTTGAATATCGTTGGTATCTTGGTATTCATCAACTAAGATTTCTTTAAAGCTTAACATTAGTTCTTTTCGAATATATTCTTGTTCTTTAAGTAAATTAATGGCCATTAATGAGATATCATTAAATTCATATAAGTCTTGTTCTTTTTTATATATATTTATTTTAACAAAATATCTTTTAATTATGTCAATAATTACTTCTAAATAATCTTTTGTTATTTTAAATGTTTCTCTTATTTCTTCTTCACTACTAAATCTTAAATAACCTTTAATATTTTTTAAATGTTTATCAATATTATCTTTGTATTCTTTTATCTCTTCACTGCCTTTGGGTCTTTTAATTGGAGTGAAAAAACTGGCTCTTAAAATTTCATCATAAGTTTTAGATTTTAATAGTTTTTCTAAAGAAGCCACTAAAGCATTATAAAAGTCGGGGTAAGAAGATGATTCTAAATACATTAAATTATCAGTTATCCCATTTATTTCTTCTTGAATTAACTGAACATAACTATTAATGTATTCTTCTATTTTTTCTGCATTATAAAAATTATCTAAATAATTATTTAAGTAACTATCTAAATCACTTATTTTTTCTAAAGATTTAATAATTTTTAAAATGCCATTTTTAAGTTCATTATCATTTTTATTGGTTAAATCATTAATTAATTTTTGAAATAAAATACTATCTTCTTCGTAAAACTCTAAAAAGACTTCATCTAAATATTGTTCTTTTAGAATACTTATAATACTTTCATCAATAATACTTAAATTAGGGGAGACATTTAAAAGATAATGATATTTTTTAACTAAAGATAAAGTAAAAGAATCAAAAGTGGTTATGTAAGCACTTTCCAAATAATCTAAATTATCTTTAATACTCGGGTTTTCTATTATTTTCTTTCTAATCCTATCTTTCATTTCGGCCGCCGCGGCATTGGTAAATGTTAAAATTAATAATTCATTAACTTTAATTCCTTTTTTTAATTTATCTAAAACTCTTTCACTTAAAACTTCGGTTTTACCAGAACCGGCTCCGGCGGAAACAATAATATTTTGCCCACTTTTTTCGATGGCCTCTAATTGTTCAGTTGTAAACTTAGGCATTATCATCACCTCCTAAAAAATTTAAAGAATTTATATCGTCTAAATTAACATAATCTTTTTCACTCTTAAAGCATAAATCCCGAAACTTACAAAATTCACAAGAAGCATCATTTTTATAAGCGATTCTTTTAGGATTAATCGGAAATTCACCTTTAATAATTTTATTAATATTATCATCAATATTTTTTTCGGTTAAATTAATAATACTTTCAATTTGATTGTCATTTAAAACATTGGCACTACTATAAAAAGATCCATCTTTGGTAACTTTTAAACCACTTATTAAATTCGAATTTTCAAAACTAGCATCAAATCTTTTAATAACACTAAAAGAATCATTAGAATATCCTTGTAATTTTAAACTATTACATCTTTCTTCTAAATAACTTTTACTTCCTCTTTTAATATCTTTATTTAAAATAAATTCTAGGTAAAAACCAACAAATCTTGGATTATTAAAAAGATTAGATTTTTTAACTAAATATAAATAAATTGGTAATTGCATATTTAAGCCATATAATAAATAATTTAAGTTAATACTAACATTACCGGTTTTATAATCAATAATGGCTATATAAGTATTATTGCTATCTTCTTCATATAAGATTTTATCAATAAACCCGGTAAATTTAACATTAAAATTATCGACAGTTTTATTAATCGTAATATTTTTTTCTCTTAAATCTTTTTTTAAGCCCATCGCATCGACTTGTTTATTTACTTCATCTAAAACAAATTTTAAATCCGGCATTAACTTTCGTAAATAAAATCTTTCTTTAATACTTAATTCTTTGCCTTCTTTTAAAATATAATCTTTTACGGTCTTATCTAAATCAACAATATTTTTTTGCGATAAAACATAGTGAAATAAAGAACCTACGAAAGCTTCAAAAGTTTCTTCATATTTATCTAATTTTAAAATGTTTGCAATATAATACTTAAAAGCACATTTATTATAATTGTTTAAACTACTATAAGATAAAGTTAAATTATTTTGTAAGTATTCTTGTAAATCAGAAGTATTAATCCCCTTAAATGTATTATCATAAGTATTATAAGGAATATCTAAATTATTTTTTAAAGCAAAATACATGGGACTAGTACTATTATAAAGACGATAGTCATCTTCTAAAGTAGCAAGGCGAATTTGATCATATTCTTTTGAATAACTTACTAAATAATCATCTGTATTTTTTTGAACAACTAAATTTAATTCATTAATTAAAGGTGATGGATAATATTCTTTTTTATTATCTTTTAATTTATAAGAAATAACTAAATTATTTAAAGTATTTAATTTATGAATGGTATAAGCTTTTATTTGCTTATTTTGAGTTATAGTACTATCCATATTTAAAATAGGTCGTAAATTATCGGTAATATATTCTTCATCTTTTAAAGTTTCGGGAATAAAACCCGCATTAAAATTCATTATGAAAATATAATCATCAGGATTTAGATAATCATAGATATTTTTAATTTCGACATATCTTTTCCATTTATAATTATCTATTTTAGTTTGTTTTAATTCATATGTTACTAATTCTTTTAAAATATTTTCATCACTCACAAAAGTATATTTATTTAAAATATTAATTATTTTTTCCGTTAAAGGATTATCTTCTGGGAGAGTATCAATATGAGGAAAATTATTTAAAAATTCTTTAGTTAAAGGATTACTCATTAAATTATTACTAGAAGGTATTTTAATAGGAATATTAAATAAATCAAAAGTAAATTTTAATTCATTGTAATAGTCTTCATTAACATTAACTAATTTGATATTTTCAATATTTATACCATTAGTTAGTAATTCGGCAATTTGTTTAGCTACATAAAAACATTCATCTTTTAAAGCGAAAAACTCTAAAACATTTTTATCTTTGTTTACTTCCTCTTCTTTATAATAGATAGCATTTAATTTATCTAAAACATTTTTAAGATAATTTTCTAAATAAGGATAACCATACACTATAATTTGTTTAGTTTGTAAATAAGAAGAAAATAAAGGATTATAAGTTAATAAATTATTTTCTTTTAATTCATTTTTTATCTTTTGTAAAAATTCTAACTTGGGATGTTCATAGTTAGCAGTATCTTCAATATAATATAAGTTTTCTAAATACATTTTAGCGGCATCTATTTTAAAATGATATTTACTAATTAAATAACTAATGGCTTCTTCATCATAACTAAAGAAATATTCTTGGATAAATTCTATTTTAGTAAAAAATTTTAGATGCAAAAAAAGATGCTTCTTATTTAGTTCTTGTAATAAAGCTTTCTTATAACTTTGTTCACAAATAATAATTGTTTCTTTTTGAATATTTTCTAGTAACTGCATAATTACTCCTTTATTTTAATTTAGCAATAATATTTAATAATTCACTCCTGGTGGATGCCCTACAAATGGCTAGTTTTAAGTCTTTAGTATTAGGAATGCCTTTTAAAAAGTACATTAAATGGGTTCTTAATTCTAGGACTCCTAGTTTCTCTCCTTTTTCATCTATTAAATCATTAATTATTTTTTCCATCATTTTAATTTTTTCATCTATTGTTACTTCTTTAGGTATTGTCCCATTTTCTAAATATTCCACACATTCTTTAATAAGCCAAGGATTACCTAGGAAACCTCTACCTATCATTACAGCATCACATTTTGTTTCATCAAGCATTCTTTTGGCATCATAACAAGTTTTGATATCGCCATTCCCAATAACCGGAATTTTAACAGTATCTTTAACTTCTTTTATTATATGCCAGTCAGCTAGACCTGCATAACCTTGTTTCCTCGTTCTCGCATGGACAAAAATTGCACTTGCTCCGGCTTCTTCACAAGCTTTCGCTACCTCTTTAGCATTGATATTATTTTCATCCCAACCACTCCGGATTTTAACCGTAACGGGAACACGGACACTGTCCACTACTGTTCTAACAATTTCTTTAATTTTTTCTAAATCTTTTAAAAGTGCGCTGCCGGCATTACTTTTAACGGCTACTTTCGGAACGGGACACCCCATATTAATATCAATTATATCAGGGTGCATATATTCTTCGATAATTTTGGCGGCACGACCCATCGTCCTTGCTTCACTACCAAAAATTTGTTGGGAAATTGGTCTTTCTTCTTCGCTCATTTTTAATAAATCATACGTTTTCTTGGAATCATAAACTAACGCTTTATCCGAAACCATTTCGCCAACAACTAAACCCACACCCATACTTTTAGCAATTTTTCTGAATGTGGTATTTGTAATTCCCGCCATGGGAGCTAAAACAACTTGATTTTTTATTTCTACATTACCAATATGCCACTTCATAAACACCTCATTACTTTATAATTAATGTTCCTATATCATTATCATTTATCAAAAAGGCATTAGCATCATCAGTATCGATATGTAACTCAAAATAACCATTATCACTGACCTTTACTTCGGCATCCATAATGCCACTTTTCTCACCCGGGATTTTAATTTCTACCATATCTTTATCTTTCACATGATAATATTCGGCATCTTTCGGAGTCATATGGACATGTCTATTTGCAAGGATTAATCCTTTAGTAGTAACCTCTCCTAAATCTGTTTTTAAAGTAATTTCTAAACTATCATCAAGATCTCCACTTCTTCTAACTGGTGGATTAACACCTAAAGAACGAGCATCTCTTCTGGATATTTCAATTTGATTATACTTCCTTAAAGGACCAACTACTCGGACATTATTTATTTCTTTATCACCTGTTTTAATGGTTAAAGTTTGATTGGAAGCAAACTCCCCCACTTGATTTAAGTCAGCTCTTTTAGTTAAAGGTTCCTTAAACAACTTATGATAAACCTCTTCTGTTAAATGTACATGTCGATTACTAATTCTCATATGAATTGGATATTCCATTTTCATCACCACTTTAATTATATCTTATTTTAATGAATAATTGTAGATTTTTTATTCATAATAAGAATGGTGATAGAATGAAGAAACCTGGTTGTAGTAAATGTGAAGAAGCCTCAATGCAAGGTAGATGTTACATTGATGAAGAAACCGGTCTTTTATGTGTAACTCTTGAGAAAAAAATTGATTTACCCAAAGGTAAAAAAGTTTTAGTACCTCAAATATGTACTAACTGTGGAACAACCGAATGGATAACAATTAACACTGAGGAATAGAATGCTTTTAAAGCGTTCTTTTTTTAATTAAAATAATTTTAAGACATATATTTTATTAGGAAGTGTTTATTTTGTTTTTAAATTTAGTTAATCTTATTAAAAGTATGTTATTTTTTACCGGTTCTTATGGGAGTAATGTTTTTCCGGAACCATTATCTAGTGAGGAAGAAGAAAAATATGTGAATTTAATGCTCCAAGGAGACACTGATGCCAGGAGTAAATTAATTGAACATAATCTACGCTTAGTTGCTCACATTGTTAAAAAATTTGATAGTAAAAATACCGATACGGATGATTTAATTTCGATTGGTACCATTGGCCTTATTAAAGGCATTGATACATATAAGAAAACCCCAAAAGTTAAAATAACTACTTATGCGGCTCGTTGTATTCAAAACGAAATTTTAATGTACTATCGAAGTAATAAGAAAAATCAATATACAGTTTCTTTAAACGATTCTATTGGCTATGATAAAGAAGGTAATGAAATTAATTTAGTTGATTTACTAGAGGATAAAAGTGAAGATATTTTAGATACCTTACAAGTTAAAGACAATATTGAACTACTTAATAAATATTTTAAAAAATTAAATAAAAGAGAAAAAGAAATTATTGTTAAAAGATATGGATTAAATAACGAAAGAGCTCTAACTCAAAAAGAAATTGCCGATACTTTAGGTATTTCTCGTAGTTATGTATCTCGGATTGAAAAAAGAGCTTTGACTAAAATACTACGCGAATTTATTAAAAGTAAAAATAATCTATAAACAAAAAGACTATTAGATGATCATTATTCTAATAGCCTTAAATCTATGTAAACATTATATAATGTTACTTTATTTTATGGCATAATTTTTTATTCATGTAGTTAAGGGGCATAATTTTTAACCGTTAATTTATGCTTATTTATTTTTAAACAAATGGTACCCATTAAATCTGTCCGATAGATTTGACTACCATTTAAATTTTCAATTGTCTCTTTATTTGGATGCCCATACCGGTTATTTTTACCGACACTTATAATGGCACTACCCACATTTATCTTATCAATAAATTCTTTACTACTACTCGTTTTACTGCCATGATGGCCAACTTTTAAATAATCTATCTCAGTTAAATTATAAGTATTTATGATATCTTCTTCTTTGTCTACTCCAGCATCACCCATAAATAAAAAATCATTATCAAAAATAGACATATAAAAGACATTACTATTATCATTTTCATTATCATACATTCTTGTATTTAAAAACTCTAAACTATTTTTATACCATTTTAAATTACTAATTTGATTTTGATAATGAATGTTTTGGTTATTTAATTCTTCTTTTATTTTTAATTCTAATGTATTATAACTATCATTATTAAATATTACTTTTTTCACTTTTAAATTATCTAAAATATTTAAAGTCTCTCCCGCATGATCATAATCGCCATGGGTTAAAATTAAATAATCTATTTTCGTAATTCCTAAACTTTTTAAAAATAAAATTGTATTATTAGAAACTTGATAACTACTATTAACAAGGCCACCTGTATCAACCATGATTACTTCTTCTTTATAAGGACTTATTAAAATACTTGAATCTCCTTGGGAAACATCTAAATAATAAACATAATAATTTTTATCTAACTTGGGAATTAAATAATTTATGCCTAATAAGAAAATAAGTAAATAAATATATTTTTTACGTTTTGTTTTATAAATTAAATACAAGATTAAATAATAAATAATTACTACTAATATAGCCATTTTTGGAATATTAACATTAAATTTAAAGTGATAAAAAAAGGTACTTGATATTTCTAAAATAGTAATTAATATTTTTAAAAAGATACTTAAAAAAGGCAACATAAAAGTTAAAATACTTAAAGGGAATATTACTAAAGATATTAAAGGGACATAGAAGATATTTAAAATTAAACTAAGTAAATTAACTTCATAATTCATACTAACAGTTATAGGTAAACTTACTAAAAAAGATATTAAACTTATTTTGAATATTTGTTTAAAATAAGAACCTGTTATTAATTTAGAACATAACATTATACTTAAAGTAACTAAAAATGAATATTGAAATCCCGTATTATAAATTATAAAAGGATTAATTAGAATGAGAATAAAAGCTACATAAAAGAGCACTTTTTTATTATCTAAAGGAATATTTAAATAATCTAAAATGTTTTTGAAAAAATAAAAGATGGTCGCCCGCATAACGGAAGCCGAAAAACTGGTTAAAAACATAAAATAACTTAAAACCCCACTGATAATTAATTTTTTCCTTTTAACTTTTTTTAATAATTTATCTAAGACCGCAATAATTAAACCGATATGCATACCGGAAACTGCAAATAAATGCCAAATCCCATTTGTTCGATAAGCGGTATATAAATCTGAATCTAAATAAGTTTTATCTCCTAAAATAAATAAATTTAAATAAGTTTTAATCTCATCATCATAACTATTAATTCTTTTTAACATTTTATTTTTTAAAGCATAGAATATATTTTCATTACTTAATATCTCTATACTACTTACTTTAAAAGATAAATAGATTTTACTACGGTATAAATACTTCTTATAGTTAAAAGTATTAGGTATTGTATTATTACTTACATCACTTACTTTACCTAATACTTTTACTTTTTTACCAAGTAAATAGTTTACATCTTCCCCTTCTTTAAAATAATAACTACACTGGACATTTTCTTTAGCCTTTAAAATAAAGGTTATTTTATCTTCTTTAACATTTAAGTCCGTAATTATTCCCACAAGTTCCGTAGGACTTTCATACACACTTTCATACTTAATCAAAACAGTTGTAATTAAGACATAAAATATTAAGAAAATAAATAAGACATAGATAGTTATTTTAGACTGTAATATAGTCTTTAATTTTGGCAAACATTGCATCACCGATACCACTGACATTTTTAATTTCATCAATGTTTTTAAATAAACCATTAGTATTCCGATATTCGATTATTTTAACAGCTTTAGACTCACCAATACCAGTTAAAGTCATTAAGTCACTTTTACTCGCCGTATTGATATTAATGATTTTTTTCGTATTTTCTTCTTTAGCACTAGATGAAGTATTATTATTACTACTACTTACACTGGCACTGGAATTATTTGTACTATCGCTATTTTCATAACTAACAACAATTTCACTTTTTTTATCTTCTGTACAAGCCGAAATATCATAAGTTGGACATTCACATTTTTCTTTAACATAAACAGTTTTAGTGTTTTGATTACTATTCTTATACTCTTTTTCTGTATAAACATAGATAACCATGGCATCTTCAACTTTTCGACTTAAATTGATATTGTTAGTATAGGCATTATCTTTAAATCCTTCAGCCATTAAAATAACATCATTCAAAATATTATTTTTGTTTACGGCATAAACACCGGGTTTATTGACGGCACCTTTAACCTCAACATAGAATTTTTGATCATTCTCATTATTTATTGGTTCCGCACTAGCTAAAGTATTTATCTTTTCATTTGTATTATCATCTTTTTGAAAATATAAAATACCAACAGTACTTATTGCAATAACTAAGAAAACATTGACAATTAAACTAATAATTAAAATAGTCAATTTATTAGTTTTAACAAAATCAAAAAAATCCATAATTTTCCTCCTTTCACTTTATATATTAGAGTTTTTTTCTGGATTTCCTTTTTTTTCATTAAAATTTGTTAAAATTTTTTTAATTAGTTAATTTTTTAACTGCTAAATGATATTTAGTATCACTATTTTCATACGCTACTCTTTCCGTTAAGAAAAGCATGGCTAAGAAATTAATTGTTGATGACCCACCATAACTAAGTAATGGAAGAGGGACTCCTGTTAAAGGAATAATGGCGAGCATTCCCCCTAAGTTAATAATGATGTGGAAAGTAAAGAACCAAAATGTTCCATAAGCAATAATGGAATTTCGTAAAGTATAAGCTTCTTTCGCAATCTTTAATATTCGGTACAATAAGAAAATGTATAAACCAATAACAAAGATGCCCATTAAAAGACCTAATTCTTCGATAATAATCGCAAAGATAAAATCGGTATGACTTTCCGGTAAATATAAGTGTTTTTGGGTACTATTACCAATACCGACACCAGTTAATCCCCCATTATTAATGGCAATAAAACCATTACAAACTTGATAACCCGTATCTTCTTTATATCTTTGACAAGGATTTTGAAAATTAAATCTTTTCATTTGTTCACTATTTAGAATATCGGCTCCACTATATAAAAGAGCACCCACTAAAACAACTCCCGCAATCCCAATTAACATGACAATTTTCGGTAAATTACTCTTATGAATTGGCACACTTATAAAAATACAAAAAGCAATAGCCATTAAAATTAAAGCACTACCAAAGTCGGGTTGCATTAAAATTAGAAATACAACCACTAATATCGGAATTAAAGGTAATAAATATAAATAAACATTTTTAACTTTTTTTCTTATTAAACTATTATAAAATATCGCCATAAAAATAATCGTAATCGATTTCGCAAATTCACTCGGTTGCACCGCAAAACCAAGACCGGGAATATAAAACCAACTTTGGGCGTGATTCGTAATTTTACCATAGACTAAAAGTAAAGCTAAAGCGGTAATTATGCCAATCATACCCAGCCATGATAAAGTTTTATAACATTTTGTTGGTAATATTAAAATAATTATCCCAATAATAAATGATAAAACTAAAAATATTAATTGGCGAACAAAAAAATGGGTGGGAGCTAAATGATAACGTAAGTCCGCTGTCGCAAAAGATGAAGAAAAAACCATCAAAAGACCTATACTACATAAGAGTATAGTTACAATTAATAAAGGTTTATCGATATTTTTGAATATTTTCTTCATCAAATCATTCCTACCATAATAATATCATAAAATAACTAATATCTAAAGTTAATAAATAAAAATAGCATAAAAATAATGTCAAAAAGTGACTAAGAATAATAAAATATAGTAGATACATAAAGGAGGTATAATATGTATTATTATGGAAATAATGGCTACTATGGTGGTGGCTATGCTAGTACTCCTTGCTGCGGTGGTGGCGGTTATGCTGGATACACAAGTGGTTATGGTATAGGGGCTGCAATATGGATTGTTTTATTCATTTTACTCGTAATAATTATTGGCGCTGGTTGGTTTACTGGTAATAACAATAATTTCAATAACTAAGAGGTTTAAGCCTCTTTTTATTTTGCTTAAAATTTATACCATAAAAGTAATTCATCTTTATTTTCAACATTTGGAACTTCCGAATAATTATTTTTTATTTCTTCTTCCGTTAATGCTCGATCAAAAATTAAGGCTTCACTAAAGGTTGTATATGATTGCTTATCAACATCTGGTATCATACTATAAGTATTTGGATTTCCTCCAAGTACAAATGGCCTCAAACTAGGTTCTATATTACCTTGAAAATTTCCTGTTGCTTCTTTATTACCATTTATATATAATTTAATATTTTCACTATTTAAACTACCATCAACTGTTGCTATAATTGTATACCATTTACCACTTGCTACATTCAAACTATAATATATGCCTTTATATGTTTTTTCTTTTGACGAATACCAATTTGAAACAATAGAACCATCACTATTTAATGACAAACCTCCACCGGCACCTTCCCAGTTGCCAAAAAATTCTTGAATTCCTTCATTATTATTAAATCTAACTCTAGCTACTATAGTTAAATCACTACCAAAATCATAATTACTTAAACCACAGTTAACAAAACCAAGATTATTTACATCAGTACTAGTTGTTACACCTTCTGCATCATGTTTTACCGCATAACTTATGCCATTATGACCACTACCACTTAAATCTTCTATAAATTCTCCATCTAATACTGGGTAACCTTCACTACCTAATTTCCATCTATTTAAGGTATAATTTTCTAATAATTCATCAACACTACTTAAATCTATATCTTTTATATAATTGTTTAATGTATTAACAAATGTTAGGTCTTTAAATTCTTCTTGAGTTTTTTTAATATTATTTTCCCAAGCTTTAGCGCCTGTATTTTCTAAATAATAGACATTTTCAGCTTCCAATAATCTATAAGATATTTCATAATTATTTGGTCCACTTAACTGTCCAAAATTAAAAGCATTGACAATTTTTACTGGAGAATTTGCATCATGATATAAAAAACCACTACTATACATACTTGTTAAATTACCGGTATTATAAAAATTATATATTTTGACATCACTTCTTTGAAAAAGTCCTATTCCATTAGCATAACGACCATATATAGTATTTTCTAACATAGTATCTATATTACCACTATTAAAACTATTTAAAATTATTACTTTAGCGTCTACAGCTTGAGCTATTATACCTCCACCATAAACTTCATATGAAATTACCATATCTGAAGTTATATCACCATTATTATGACAATTATCAATTATTAAATCTTGATTGCTATAACCAATAAGTCCTCCATTTAATTTACTATTGATAATCTTACCTTCATTATATGAATTTACTATTGAAGATAAAAAGTCACCTTCTAAATTACCAACTAAACCTCCAAAATTCATAGTTAATCTTCCATCTATATTAATAAAAGAATTTTCAATATTTCCTTTATT
>CANPYA010000009.1 GCA_947587565.1 uncultured Bacilli bacterium
ATGAATGATATTAGTTATTCTAAATTTATTAATGGTTTAGATAAAGCTGGTATTGAAATTAATCGTAAGATGTTATCAGAAATTGCTATCAATGATCCAAAAAGTTTTGCTGAACTTGTAAAGACTGCTAAAGATGCTTTAAATGGTAAAGTTGTTAAAGTTGAAAAAGTAGTTGAAAAGAAAGAAACTAAAACTGAAGCAAAGAAAGAAGTAAAAGCAGAAACTAAAAAAGAAGATTTAAGTACTAAAACATTAGCAGAATTAAAAGCTATGGCTAAAGATGCTGGTATTAAAGGTTATAGTACTATGAAGAAAGATGAATTACTAAAGAATTTAAAATAGTAATTCTTTTTTTAACTAAAAATAATTTAAAATTATCTTGTATTAGAATATTTATTTTGAGATAATATTTATATGAATACATTTTTAATAGTTAGTGAAACAATTTATCAAATGGATAAGACTTTAGAAAGTCTTAAAAATGGCATTACGAATGTCATAACTTTTAATTTGAATGAGAATACTTTAGATGATGTTTTAACGGAAGCTTCATACTTTTCAATGTTTGATGAAAGAAAATGTATAATTGCAAAAAATGCTAATTTTTTTGCCTCAACCAAAGGTACGGAAACCAAAAAGACTAAAGAACAAATTGATAAATTATTAAAATATTTAGAAAATGAAAATAAAAATACGAGAATTATTTTTACTCTTTTAGGTAGTGCAGATAGTAAAAAAAGTATATATAAAAAATTTGAAGAAAATAATACTTTATATACTTTTAAAAAAATGACTAAAACGGATATGAAAAATGAACTTTCTAAAATAGTTAATGAAAAGGGCTATAAAATAGATGATAAAAGTTTATGGTATATAATTAATAATTCTTTAAATAATTTTGATTTATCTTATAATGAATTAAATAAGATTATGCTATATTATGGTAAAAAGAGTAATATTTTATATGAAGATGTTATAAAGTTAACAAGTAAATCTTTAGAAAATAATAATTTTAAATTAGTTGATAGTATTATGAGTAGAAATTTAGAAGAGGCTTTAAAATTTTTGGATGAAATGAAAGTATTTAAAGTAGAACCTAGTGCTATTATTAGTCTTTTAGGGCGTGAATTTAAGTTAATGTTAAGTTCAACTTTATATGAAGAAAATAAATATAGTTATCAAAGTATATTAAAAGAATTACATTTAGCCGAATGGCAATTTCAAAAAGTTATTAATAATAAAAGAAATTTTACTAAGAAAGAAATGGAACAGGAATTAATTAAAATAAGTGATTTAGATTATAAGTTAAAAAGTGGTTTAATAGATAAAGATATTGTTTTAATTACTTATATTTTAGATTTATGCTTGTAAAAAGAAGAAGTTATGATAAAATAGTGTTAAATTTAAGGGGATGAAAAGATGAAAGAAACAGTTGTTGTGGGTATGAGTGGTGGCGTTGATAGCGCGGTTGCGGCTTACCTATTAAAAGAAGCAGGCTATAATGTTATTGCTCTTTTTATGCGCAATTGGGATAGTACAGTAAATGGGGAAGACTTTCAAAATGATGATATTATCTGTCCACAAGAAAGAGATTATAATGATGCGAAAGAAGTTTGTGATAAATTAGGGATTCCTTTACATAGAGTGGATTTTATTAAAGAATATTGGGATTATGTTTTTAAATATTTTTTAGATGAACTTGAAAAGGGAAGAACTCCTAATCCCGATTTATTATGTAATCGTTTTATTAAATTTGATTTATTTAAAAAAGAAGCCCTTAAATTAGGAGCCGATTATATAGCAACGGGGCATTACGCAAGATTAGAAAATGGTAAACTTTTAAGAGCCGTAGATTTAAATAAAGATCAAACTTATTTTTTAGCGGATGTTACACCTGATGAATTAAAAAATGTTTTATTTCCTATTGGAGGCTTAACAAAGCCAGAGGTAAGAAAAATTGCCGAAGAACAAGACTTAGTGGTGGCCAAAAAGAAAGATTCGACCGGTATTTGTTTTATTGGCGAAAGAAATTATCAAAAATTTATTCATAATTATTTAAAAGAAAATAAAGGACCAATAATTGATGTCGCAACTAAAGAAGTTATTGGGGAACATAATGGGCTTATGAATTATACCATTGGTCAAAGAAAAAATGTTGGATTATCTGGTCACACTGAAAGACATTTTGTTTGTGGTAAAGATGTTAAAAAGAATATTTTATATGTTACCATTGGTAATGAAGAATATTTATATAGTGATGCATGTCTCGTTGATAATGTGAATTTTATTAGTAGTACTCATCCAACATTTTGTACAGCGAAATTTCGTTATCGGGGTGAAGATGTTCCAGTAACACTAGAATACTTAGAAAATAATGAAATTTTAGTAAAATATCCGGGTAAGGCTAAATCAGTTACGCCGGGCCAAGCTTGTGTCTTCTATTTAGGGGAAGAATGTCTGGGTTGTGGCTTTATTAAAGAAGTATATAAAAATAATGAAAAATTATGGTATTTATAAAAGATAACTATTAAATTAGTTATTTTTTTTAACATATTTTAATGAAAAAAAAGGAAACTCGAGAAAAAGTGCGAATATATAAAGTGAAAGGAGGAAAATTATGGCTAAAACCGAAAAGGTCCTATTGAAGGATGAAGTAGTCAAGAAAATATTTACAAGTGGTACTGAAATCTCGCAAGAATACTTACTTAATATCATCAGTGCTATTATAGAAATTCCAATTGAAAAGTTAAAAGCCGATTTTGAAATAGTAACACCTCATATTGGAGTAAATACCAATATTATCGATAGTGAAGTCGACTTGGTATATAAAAATCAAGATATGTATTTTTCATTTGAATTTAATTATAATAACTATAGTGAATTATCTAAAAAGAATTTTAGTTATCTATGTCAATTATATTTAAGAGATATCTACCATAAAGAAGATTATAAGAATATAAAACATATATGGCAATTTTGTTTTGATAATTTTGATTATTTTAAAGAAAACAGATTTGTATATTTCAGTGAGATGATGGAAAAAGAAAGTCATAAAATAAGAGATTTTGGAATCCACATTGTAGATATTAATCTAGATTATCTTGAGAAAATGGATTATAATGAAATAAAGAAAGGTAATATGCTTGAGAAATTATTATACATATTTGTATGTAATGATAAGGAAAAATTAGATCAAGTATATGACGGGGATAAGTTAATGGGAGAAATAAGAAAAGAAATAGAAGAGTTAACTGGTGACTTTGATTCATTATTATACTATGACAAGAAAGCTTTAGAAGAAAGAATGTATCAATATTTAGCTAATAAATATCAAATTAAAGAATTTTTGAATGACAATATACCATTAGATAAAATAATGAAATATACCAAGTTAACTGAAAAAGAAGTCAATGAAATAATAAAAGAAATTAAAGAAGAGGGCTAAAATTAATGAATAAGGTAGAAGGATTACAAGAGTTAACTGGCGACTTTGATTCATTATTATACTATGATAAAAAGGCTCTTGAGAAAAGAATGGACGAATGGCTAACTAAAAAAGATATAGTCAAAAACATGTTAAAAGAAAAAATAAGTAAAGAAGTTATATTTAGGATTGTTAATTTATCTGAAAAAGAGTTTTCAGAAATGTTAGAAGAAATTGAAAAAGAAAATAACTAATAATTGGTTATTTTTTTACTGTATTTGTAAACATAATAGATATTTAAAAAGACAACTAAGAATATATTGGCTATTTCCGATGCAATTAAAGAATACATCCCAATATGAATTATGGAAGTACCAGCAAGAACAATTAATTTAACAATAACCCCTAAAATAGTGATGCGCATAGTAATATTGGCTTTATTAATGGCTTGTAAGAAACTCATTAAAATAGCTTCAATATAAAATAACGGAAATATGGGAGCTAAAACTTTAATATAATTTAAACCTAAAGTAGTATTATATAAACTAGTTAAAATAAATTTACCAAAAAACATTAATAAAACAGAATAAGTAATGCCAATAAATAAGGCAAATATTAAAGCCTCTTTAAGTCTTTTTAACATACTTTCGTTATTACGATCTAAATAGTGTTTACTAACCTCGGGAATAAGAGCTGAAGATATGGCCGTAATAAAGAATGAAGGGACAGTTAAAATAGCCATTGTATAGGCATTGTAAGCCCCATATTCAACTAATATATATTCATTAGAGTAACCACTAAAAAGTAATAAATTTTTTAAAATAATGGGTTCAAAGAAATAACCGATATTCCCAATAATTCTTGATGATACCGTTGGAATAGATATATCTAAAATATTTTTTAAAGTATATTTATTAGGTATTAATGCTTGCTTCGTAATTTTAATTTTCTTGGGAATAAAACAAAGATTTACAAAGATAGAGACAACTTCTTCAATAAAAGAAAATATAAAGAGAGAAGAGGCTGCTAAAATTTCACTACGAGCCATAATTTTGGGAACAAATAAATATATTAAAACACCTCTTACTAATTGTTCAATGATATTAGATACGACATTAGGTATCATATTTTGTTTACCATAAAAATATCCTTTAATAATACTAGATATCGAAATAATCGGAAATGTTAAAGTCATGGCAATAATAAGTAAGTAGCAGCGACTTTCGTGTAAAAGATTATTAGCAATAAATCTGGCCGAAAAAAGCATCACAATTACCACTAAAAAATTGATAGCCATGATTAAAATGGTAGAAGTTGAAATAACCCGTAAATGGTTTTTATTATCCTCTGCAATTAATTTCGAGATAGTGGTAGGTAAGGCTAAAGTGGCAATCGTTATCAAAAGAGAATAAGTCGGCATAACTAAAGAATATAAGCCTAAAACTTCGGCTCCAACAATCCGGGTATAAATAATTCTAATAACAAAGCCCAGGATTTTAGTAATAATACCACCAAGGATTAAAATAAGTGTTGATTTAATAAAAATATTCTTACTTTTCATATATCACCTTTAAAAGATAAATAAAATATTATATAATAATCTTATGAAGGAAGATGGACTTTTATGGATAGAAATGTACCAAAATTTAAATCGATGCAAGAGTTATACCAAAGACTCGTGCCGGCTCTGAAACTTAAAGTGGAGGAAGTTAAAAGATTAAAATTGAATATCGAAGAACAAGATGTTTGGAATTATTTAATGCAAAATGTTTGGAGTAATAAAAAGGACATTCGCATTCATGAAATGGTTGATGATATTTTAAATTTAGATAGTTTAAAATTAGAAATATATTTAAAAAAATTAAGAAATGAGTGATTAAATTGAAAGATGAAGAAATAAGTTTTGCTTCTTTATATGCGACATTGAATAAGATGTATCCAGAAAGTATTGAAAAAATTGAAGAAGCGTATAATTATGCTTTAGAAGAACATCAAGGTTTAAAAAGATTAACAGGTGATGATTTTATAACCCATCCTTTACATGTAACAAAGATATTAATGAATTTAAATGTTGATGATGTAACAATTATATCGTCCCTTTTACATGAAGTATTAAATAATGGAGTCAATGCAACTAAAGAAATCTTAGAAGAAAAATTTGGTAGTGAAGTAGCGTTAATTGTCGATAGTGTTTCAAAAATAAATAAATTAGAATTAGTTGATGAAACGGAAAATTCGGCGATATATTTAAGAAAAGTTTTAGTTGGTTTAGCAGAAGATCCAAGAGTACTTTATATTAAACTTGCCGATCGTCTTCATAATATGCGAACTAACTGGGCGGTTAAAGAAGAAAAGCAAAAGTTAAAAGCAAAAGAAACTATGGCGGTTTTAGTACCTATTGCCCATCGTTTAGGTATTAATTCTATTAAAAGTGAATTAGAGGATATCTGCTTAAGAATATTAAAACCCGAAGTTTATCAAGATATTTTAGAGAAGTTAAATAAAACAACTTTAGAATTAAATGATAACTTACAAGAGATGAAAGAAGATTTATCGCATCTTTTAAATGAAAATGGGATAACACATGAAATAAAGGGCAGGGTTAAAAGTGTTTATTCTTTATATAATAAACTTAATAATGGTAAAAAATGGAGCGATATCTATGATCTTCTCGCTCTAAGAATATTCGTAAATAGTGAAGCGGATTGTTATACCGTTATTGGTCTAATTCATTCTAAATATCGGCCTGTTCCTAAAAGATTTAAAGATTATATAGCGAATCCTAAAGAAAATATGTATCAAAGTTTACATACAACGGTATTTGGCTCTGATGGCGAGGTTTATGAAGTCCAAGTGCGAACTTATGAAATGGATGAAATCGCTGAAAAAGGTATCGCTTCCCATTGGTCATATAAAGAAAAAGGAACTAAAAAAGTCCAAGCCATTATGGAACAAAAGCTCGAAATGTTTCGGAATATCATTGAAACCAATAGTGAAGAAAGTGACTTATCTTTTGAAAAGAATGTCAATAATGATTTACTTGGCGAATTAATTTATGTCTTTACGCCTAAAGGGGATGTTATTGAACTACCTAAAGGAGCAACTCCCGTTGA
The DNA here is from genome assembly GCA_947587565.1 of uncultured Bacilli bacterium. Lineage (GTDB taxonomy): Bacteria > Bacillota_I > Bacilli_A > RF39 > UBA660 > SIG200. The sequence continues at coordinate 6,538 of CANPYA010000009.1, forward strand.
TTTTGCTTACCGTATTCATAGTGGGGTTGGTGATACTACTGTCGGGGCCATTGTTAATGATAATATTGTCCCTTTATCTCATGAACTTGAAAATAATGATATTGTTAAAGTCATTACCAATAATAGTGCCACACCGAATGCCGATTGGTTAAATTTTGTTAAAACAGCCCAAGCCAAAAATAAAATTAAAGCTTACTTTAGTAAAAAAGACCGTGAAGAATATATTCAAAAAGGTAAAAATATTTTAGAAAAAGAAATTCGAAAAAGAAAGTTAAGTATCAGTGATGTTTTAAGTGAAGAAAACTTAGCCAAGATTTTAAAAGATTTAAAAATGGATTCAGTTGAAGATTTATATTTATCGATTGGTTCACTTCGTTATACCGCGGGTTATATCATTAATTTAACTACGGAAGATAAACAAAATGTCGAAGATATTTTAATTGAAAAATTAAAACCAAGAATGACTTTAAATAATCAAAAAGATGATATTATTGTTGATGGTAATACAAATATTATGTATAGTTTAGCCAAATGTTGTCATCCCGTTAAAGGTGATGATATTGTGGGATTCATTACGAAAGGTGAAGGGGTATCAGTGCATAAAAAAGATTGCTCCAATACCAAAACTAATCCGGAAAGATTAATTAAAGTTGAATGGAATCCTAATACCGATAATACTTATTTTACGAATATTGAAGTCTTAGTTAAAAATGGTAACTTCTTAATGGATTTAATCACTGAATCAACTAAAGAAAAAATAATTATTTCGGAAATCAAAAATAAAGAAGTAAATGATGGTACTATTTGTAGTATTTTAATTAAAGTTAAAGATAAAGAAGAATTAGAACATTTTAAAAATAATTTAGCCAAATATAAGAATGTTGAGGTTTTAAATTAATGAAAGTTGTTGTTCAAAGAAGTAATTATAGTAATGTCGTAATTGATAATAAAGTCTATAATGAAATAGATAAAGGATTAGTAGTTTTAGTTTGTTTTACCGAAGGTGATACTTTAGATGACATAAATTATATCGTTAAAAAAATTGTTAATCTTAGGATTTTTGATGATGAAAATGGGGTTATGAATAAAAGTATTTTAGATGTTGGCGGAAGTATTCTTTCTATTAGTCAATTTACTTTATATGCTGTCACAAGTAAAGGTAATCGTCCTAGTTATAATTTAGCCATGAATGGTAGTGAGGCCACTAAGTTATATGACTTATTTAATAATAAGTTAAATGAACAAGTTAAAACCTATCCCGGTATCTTTGGAGCTGATATGACTTTACATATTGAAAATGCTGGTCCCATAACTATTATTATTGATAGCAAAGAAAGATAAAAATATCTTACTTATTTCTTAATTATTTCTCTTGCAATTAAGTCTTAAATAATCTATAATATTTGACAATTGAGGAGAAATTCTATGTGGGAGAAAGCGAAAGATATAATTAAAAATTATGCTGAAGAAGCCAAAAATATTTATAATGCTTATAAATTACAAATAACACAAAAAGAATTTAATGATATTAATATTGCAACAATTAATACTTTTTCGAATGTCGAAGAATTAAAAGCATCTTATTTACCTAAGTTAGAGCAAAATATTGCTGCCTTTATTGATGAGCGAAACACTGTTTATTATCAAGATATAACCAATTATATTAATGAACACATTAGTGATAATTTTACTTATAGTAAAACTTTAGAATTTTTAACTAATTTAACTAAATTTATTCGCCATAAAGAAATGAATATTGATATTGATTTATGCTTTAAATTAATTGAAAATAATACTTATTTAGAACAATCTCTTAAATTAATTATCGATAAAAATTATAACTTTTTAATTAAAAATAATTTAGAGTTATTTAGTGATAATGAATTAATGCAATTATTTGTTTATGCTTATTGTAATTTACATAATATTTTAAGTAATAGTGACAATTATCAAATAAATAAACAAGATGTTTATGAAGAATTAGAAGAGAATGAATCTTATGAAATAGATAGTTTAAGATTATTATTTAGAGATGTTTTATCTAAGACAATTCCGACACCAGAAGAACATAAAATGTTATTTAAAAAATTACAAAATGAAACTGATGTCAAGAAAAAGATTTTAATTAGAAATGAAATTGTTGAAAGGAATTTACGCTTAGTTTTAAAAATTGCTAAAGGTTATTGTAATCGAGGCCTAGATTATTTAGAATTATTTCAAGAAGGTAGTATTGGTTTAATTAAAGCTACATACAAATATGATTATCAAAAAGGTTATCAATTTTCAACTTACGCTACTTACTGGGTAAGATGTTATGTATCAAGAGCAATTGGAGAATATAGTCGTACGATTAAATTGCCCTTTCATTTACTAGCTACTTTAGGAAATTTCTATCGGGAAGAAGAAAAATTAACTATGCAATTAGGACGTATACCAAGTAATCAAGAACTTGTCGATCATTTAGGAATATCTCTTGATAAGGTTCGTGAATATAAAGATTTAGCTCAAGTTTCGAAAAGTTTAGATGAAGTCGTTACTGATGATGGTGATACAGATTTAGCCGATTTAATTGCGGATGAAAATGTTAAAATGCCTAATCTAGCAGCGATTGATTTACAACGTTTAATTGATAATACCCCAAATCTTGATGATAAAGAAATTAATGTATTATATTTACGTTATGGCGTTAAAGATGGCAAAGAAAGAACTTTACAAGAGATTGGTGAAATGTATCATGTTACAAGAGAGCGAATTAGACAAATTGAATTTAAAGCTCTATCTAAACTGCGGAAAACAGCTCAAAATAGAGTTAATAAATTATTTCAAAAGGAAGCAGTTAAAAAAGAACAAAAGGAACAATATCTTGCATTCCCTCATGAATATTTAGAAAGAATCTTTAAAGTTCCAAGAGAAGTTTTAGAATATGGTATTGAAAAATTAACTATTGCGGAACAACAAATATTACAAACTATGTTTGGACCTCTTTATAATGAGAGATTTTCTGAAAAAAGAGTAATTAATAATTATTATTTTTCTAAATTTAATTTAGTTATTGATAAGTTAAGAGATATTTTTAAAGATGTTACTTTATATGAAGTTTTAGGAGTATCAAAAGATAAAACTCATGATGCTTTAAATAATTTAGAAAAAGTAGAACAAGAAATTGTTTATACCATTTGGGATAAGGAAACTTTACAATATATTACTGATAATTATAATTATGTTAATGCTGTTTATTTTAATATTTTTAATAAATTAAATTATCAATTATTAGATGTTCAAAATAAGCAAGCTATTTCTTTAGAAGAACTTCTTCGAGTAGTAAATTTAAGTACTAATGAAAAAGAAATATTTAATTTAAAATATGGTTTAAGAGATGGTAGTTTAAAAACTGTAGAAGAAATAAGGGAACTTTTACATATTAAAGATGTAACATCTGGGGAAAATAGTGGAATTAATAAAATTAGAAAATTTTTACAAGAACATACTTATACTTCTTTAGTTGTCAATAATTCAGCTTTACAAATGTTAAATATTAAATTATTTAATAATGTAGATAAAACTTTGGCAGAAGAAATATGTGAATTTATAAAAAATGCTCGGCGTTATTTAAATCTTGAGAATTATAGTGATAAAGAAATTAGTATCTTTTACTTGAGTGTGTTTAAAGATATATATGTTGGTTATATTTCTAAATTATTTTCTATTAAGATTTGTGATATAAATACTTTAGTAAAGGGTATTTTATCAGAAAATAATTTGAATTTGGATAAATCTCAATTAGAAGGTATAAAATTAAAATTGAAAAAACATTGACAATCGGGGGGGGTATTTTATAATAAAATCATAGGATAGAAGATGTGTCTTATGATGAAGAAAAATAAAAATATACTGATAATTTTAGTTATAGGAATAGTACTAATAGTTAGTATATTTTTTTCGTTAAATAAAAAAGAATATCATGAACTACCAAAAGTTAAAATAAAAGATGATATAAATAAAAGTGGTTTAGCAATAATGGTGGAAAAAGATTATCAAGCAGGTGAATATCAACAATCAAATAGTACAATATTTCCAACTGATGGTTATACATTAAATAGAATCAAAAGTGGATGCGTCGATAAAAATGGCAAAGATGTTGATGCCTTAACTTATAATGAAGATAATAAAACGATAAACATAAAAACAAAACAAAGTGTCTATTGTTATCTTTATTATGATAATTTATTTAAAGGCTTAGGAACAGAAGAAGAACCATATCAAATAAATTATATAGAAGATTTAGTAAGATTAAGTAATTCTGTAAATAAAGATTTAAATGTATATAAAGATAAAAATTTCAAATTAATGCGAGATTTAGACTTTAATGAAAATGCTAGCTATATGAAATATAATGATACTGGTTTTGGTGATATCAATGGTGTAAATAATATTGAAGGCATAAAAGAAGAACTCACTAACAAAGAAGGAATCGGATTTATGCCAATAGGATTTACCCAATATTTTGAAGGTAATTTTAATGGTAATAATAAAAGAATAGATAATTTATATGTACATAATAAAAATGATATTAATAAATATTATGGCTTTATTGCTTATTTAAATAATGGCAGTATTAAGAATATAACAATGAGTGGTGAAGTGTTAAGTGATGTTGAAGCTCCTTTAGGAGGAATAGTTAACAGAATAGCCAATAGTACTATGGATAATTGCGTTAATGAAATTAATATAACGAGTAATGGAAAACAATATGCCAATGGTGGATTAATTAGTTGGTCAAGTGCTAATGCTACTATTACAAATAGTGTAAATAAAGGAAATGTTTCTAATGGCGGTTATACAGGAGGAATTATAGGGGGTAGTCAAGGAGGAACATTAACTCTTGATAATTGCCACAATGAAGGAGTTATTACAAATGAATTGGGAAATAGCACTGGTGGTTTAGTGGGAAGAGATAATGGAGATAATGCTAAAACAATAATAAGAAATTCTTATAATGCAGGTGATGTAACTAATTCTTTGTATGTTGAAGGCGGATTAATAGGTCGAGTTTATGGAACAGTAGAAATATATAATAGTCGTAATACAGGAAAGATAAGTAATACTTTAGGAACTTACATTGGTGGATTAATTGGCCTTGGTGATAATACTTCAAAAATAATTATTAATAATTCTTATAATGATAATAAAGTATCTTGTAATTCAGTAGAAGAAAAAGATATTATTTTAGGAGGATTGATTGGAACTACAGATGGACAATTAAATATAACAAGTAGTTATAATTCAGGTACAATTGAAAATGAAAGAACAGATTATGCTGAAGGTTCTTTTGAAGGAAAAAATATAGTTGAAGGTGGATTAATAGGTATATTAACTAATAAAGCTGAAAGTTATATAAATAATTCTTATAACACTGGTAATATTTCAAATAATCTTCATGCCGGAGGAATAATTGGTGATATAATAATTGCTGTTACAGGAAAAGACTATATAATTAATTCCTATAATGTTGGAGATATTACGGGTAGTAGAAGTGCAGGAGGATTCTTTACCCATTATTCTCAAGGGGCGTTGTCAACTAAATATGTTGGTTTATATTATTTAAATAATGTTTATAATATAGGTATAGTATCTGGAAATGGTAATATTAAACAAAGTATTGGCTATTTTAATTATGAAACAGATAGAATTATTAGAAATGCTTATTATTTAGATAGTACTGCTAGTACTGGAACAAATTTGGCAAATGATTCTGAGTTAACTATTAAAATGAATGAAACTGATATGAAAAATAAAACATTTGTTGATACTTTAAATAAAAATGCTCTTGAACTTAATAATGTCGGACTTGAAGCAATTGATGAAAATTTAAAGGAATACGAATTAGAAAAATGGGGATTAAAATATAAAGTTTATCCCGTATTAACAAAAAAAATAGAAGATTTAAGTGGTCGTGGTAATCATGGCTTAAGTTATGCTGTAAAAGAAGATGTAGAAGGAATAACAACAAGTATTGATAGTACGCATTTAGGTTATATTGATGCTGGTTTATCTAATTATAATTTTGGCAATAATTTTGCGATAGCATTAAAATTTAAAATTAATAAAATGCCATATTCCTCTAATGCTTTAATAGGTAATTGGGAAAGTGGCGGATTAGGCATACTTATTAAAAATAATAATGGTGTTTATAATTTAATTGGTGGAGTATATACAGATAAACGGTATGATTTTGAAAAACCATATGATTTTAAATTAAATGAATGGTATACAATGGTTTTAACATATGATGGAACACTTGCCAGTGATAATTTAAAAATATATATAAATGGAGTATTACATGATACAGTTAATGTAACAGGAATTGTTAAAATACCAACTTATAATGTTCCAATTTTAATTGGAGCAGAACCAACTAGTACATATAATACAGATGGTCTAGCTTATAATAATGCTTATGCAACTTATAAAGAAGCCTTAATATTTGATAGAGCATTAACGGAAGAACAAGACCATATAAGTACGAATTATAAAGATGATATTAATGTTACTAATCAAGAAGAATTGTTAGTATGGTATAAATTTTAAAAATTTGAAAAAAATGTTGACTGGGGGGGGTAATATTTTATAATAAAATCATAGGATAGAAGATGTGTCTTATGATGAAGAGAAATAAAAATATACTGATATTTTTAGGTATAGGAATAGTACTAATAGTTAGTATATTTTTTTCGTTTAATAAAAATAATGCTTATAAAGAATTACCTAAAGTAAAATTAAAAGATGATATAAATAAGAGTGGACTAGCAATTATGGTGGAAAGTGATTACCAAACTGGTGAATATCAACAATCAAATAGTACTACATTTCCTACAGATGGTTATACTTTAAATCGAATTAAAAGTGGTTGTGTTGATAAGAATGGTAAAAATATAGATGCCTTAACTTATAATGAAAATGATAAAACCATAAGTATAAAAACAAAACAAAGTGTATATTGTTATCTATATTATGATAATTTATTTAAAGGTAGTGGTACAGAAGAAGAACCATACCAAATAAATTATATAGAAGACTTAGTAAGATTAAGTTATTCAGTTAATAAAGATAAAAATAATTATCAAAGTAAAAATTTTATCTTAACAAGAGATTTAGACTTTAATGAGAATGACAGTTATATGAAATATAATGATACTGGATTTGGTGACATTAATGGTGTAAATAATATAGAAGGAATCAAAGAAGAATTAACTAATAAAGAAGGAACAGGATTTGAACCAATTGGAAAGGCAATCCGTTTTCAAGGAAATTTTAATGGTAATAATAAAAGATTAGATAATATTTATGAAGAAAATATAAATGACACAAATAATTATTTGGGTTTATTTAAGAACATTGAAAATAGTACAATAAAAAATTTAACTCTAAGTGGTAATATAAATACAAAAGTGAATACTGTAGTTGGTGGCTTAATAGGAAATAGTTATGGAAATACAACTATTGATAATTGTATTATTGAAGTAAATGCTAATAGTGATATGGGTGCTAATAGTGTTGGAGGCTTAGTAGGCGATAGTTATGGTAAATTAACTATAACAAATTCGATAAATAAAGGACAATTGTCTGGAGGTAATAATACGGGAGGCTTAGTTGGATGGTTATATGATAATTCAACATTAACAATAGAAAATAGTCATAATGAAGGGAGAATAAACAATGAAGTGGGCGCTCATGCTGGAGGATTACTCGGAAGAGATGCTGGTGCAACATCCAAAACAATAATAAAAAATTCCTATAATGTTGGTGAAGTAACTAATGCTAAACAAAATGAAGGTGGGTTAGTAGGTTATATTTATGGAACATTGAAAATAGAAAATAGTTATAATACAGGAAAAATAAGTAATACTTTAGGAAAAAATATTGGTGGTTTAATAGGTTCTAGTAATAATACTTCAAATATAACTATAAATAATTCTTATAATAGTAATTCTGTTGCATTAAAATCTGACACCAATATAGAAAGAAATATAGGTGGTTTAATTGGTAATACAAGTGGAAAATTAAATATAAATAATAGTTACAATAACGGAAATATAGAAAATGGTATTAAAGTAGGTGGATTAATAGGGACAATTGCTTTATCTACTAATGAAAAAATTAATATAAATAATTCTTATAATTTAGGAGAAATTTCTGGTAATAAATATGGCGGTACTACTGTGGGAGGTTTAATAGGTTATACTAATAAAAATGATGGCCTTTTAATTATTAATGATTGCTATAATTTAGGAAACCTTTTTGCTGGGTTTGTTCCAAGCAGTTCAATAATTGGTGGGTTAATGGGTGATAGTCGCTTTAAAACAATAATTTTAAATAGTTATAATGCTGGAAATATTATAGTTGATGGCAAAAATGCAGATCTTGCCTATAATTATTTAGGAAGTTTAATATCTGTAATGCGAAATGATACAATAATTTTAAATTCTTATAATAAGGGAGATATAAGTATAATAAATAACAATGTTCATGGAGATAAATTACTTAGTGGATTAGGTTATTTTTTAGCTGATAATAAAAATTTAATAATTAACAATTTTTATAACAATTTAAATGAAGGTCGTGGAATAACTTATACATATGGTGACAATAATACTTATATTATAAGTAATGCTTATTACCGAAATGGTTTAACAGCGGGAGTATCAAATGCAACAGCTTTAGAAGAAAATCAAATGTTAAATAAAGAAAATATTGGGGATAAGACATTTGTAGAAACTTTAAATAATAATATAAGAAATATAGATTTAAGTAGTATTGATGAAGTATTGAAAGATTATAAATTAAATAGGTGGAAACAAGGAAGTGAAGGCTACCCAGTATTAGATGGAGAATTTATAGAAGATTTAAGTGGTAATAATCGAAATGGTATAAGTTATGCAGTAAAACATGATGCAGAGGGAGTAACAACCAGTACAGATTCATCTCATATTGGCTATGTTAATTGTGGCTTAAGTAATTATGATTTTGGTAGTGATTTAACACTTATAGCAAGAGTTAAATTTAATGCTAATGGTATCGGTTATTTTTTTGGTAGTTGGGATGGATCTGGAGGTGGTATTACAATATCAAGAAATAATAATATTGCATCTGATTGGTATTCGGTAGAGGAAAAAACTTATAAACAAGTTAATTCTAGTTTAAAAATAGAAACCGGTAAATGGTATACTATTGCAGTAACTGTTGATGGTAATTTAGATAGTGAAAATATAAAATTGTATATAAATGGCAATAAAGAAGGTACAGTAGATTTAAAAGTTAATATAAAACCAAGTAATATGCCATTTACGCTTGGAGGAAATCCAAATTTATATTCTATGCTTCCTACATTTGATACTTTATCCTATACAACCTTTAGTGAAGCCTTAATATTTGACAGAGCACTAACTGAAGAAAAAGACCATATAAGTACTAACTATAAAGATGATATAAATGTTACTAATCAAGATGAACTACTTTTATGGTATAAATTTTAAAATTAGTATTCTTTTTTCCTAATGAAGCATAAACTAAATTAGGGAGTGATAAATTTGTCTAATTTTAGAGAAATTGTAACTAAAGCGGTCATTGGTAAAGCTAAAAAAACTAGTGGTAATAAATTTACTTTAGAAACTGAAGAAAGACCAAATACAGTTCTTGGTTGTTGGGTTATCAATAATACTTTTAATGGCACGAATAATAATGGTAGTGTTTTAGTTAATGGCGCTTTTGATGTCAATGTTTGGTATTCTTATGATAATGATACAAAAACAGCAGTTACAACCAAAAGATTTAACTATACCGATAAAATGCATGTACCACTTAAAAATGATACTATCTTAGATAATAATAGTGAAATTATTGTAAGGAGTTTAAAACAACCAACTGTTACAAATGTCGATATCAAGAATGGCTTAGTTGAATTAACAATTGAAAAAGAATTAGGGGTCGAAATTGTCGGTAATACGAAAGTTAAGATTTCCGTTGAAGATGAATTCGATGATTATGAAGAAGTCTTAGATGAACAAATTGAAGATGAAATTGATACTTTAGATGATAATTATTTAGAAACTGAAGAAGTTAAAGAAGAAGAGTAAGTCAACAAAAAAGTGTTGACTTAATTTTTCGTATTTGCTATACTATTAGTAGTAAAAAAAGGAGGCAAAATTATGGCAGTTAAATTAAGATTAAAAAGAATGGGTGCTAAACAACAACCATTTTATAGAATAGTGGCTGCAGATTCTCGTAGTCCAAGAGATGGACGTTTTATTGAAACAGTTGGAACTTATAATCCAATTAAGGGTGCTGACAAAGTTACTATTGATGAAGAAAAGGCTTTAAAATGGTTAAATAATGGTGCTGAACCAACTGATACAGTAAGAAATATTTTATCTCATGCTGGAATTATGGCTAAATATGCCGCATCTAAGAATAAGAAAAATTAGGTGACAAGTATGGATGTAGTAGAATTTGCTGAATATTTAGTAAAAGGAATAGTTAAAGAACCAGAACTTGTTAAAGTATCTATGTTTCAAGCTGATGAAGATGTTACGATTTTAGAAATATTAGTACCGGAAGATGATATGGGTAGAGTTATTGGTAAAAATGGTAAAACATCAACTAGTATTAGAACTTTAATTCAAGCTTTTGCAGCCATCAATAAGATGCCAAAAGTTAAGATTAATATTGATTCTTTTTAAGAAATAGTTGCTATTTCTTTTTTTAGTTAGGAGATTTTTAATGATTAAGATTGCAGATGTCTGTGGAATAAATGAGGAAGTTAGTGATACTTTTAAAAATATTTATGAACTATATGAAAGAGAAATAAACTTAGATAAGCCCCATAATATTTATTTGTATGATGATATCGTTTTAAGTGAACAAGTAAAAGAAGAATTAAATAGTTTAGGAATTACAAAAATAAATGATATTCATGATTTAGATAATGATATTTTAGTTATTGGCCCTAAAGGAATTAAAAAAGATGATTTAGATTATTTAGATAGTAAGAAAATAGAGTATCACTTAAATTGTCCTAAATTTTTAGAGTTAAAAGATTTACTTATTAATAGTAATAAAAAAGTTGTTTTTGTGGGGCAAGATCAAGATTTAATTACTAATTTAAATAGTTATATTAATTATAATGGACTAGTTATAAGTGATGAAAGTGATTTACCAAAGTTAGAAAGTTCCGAATACTTGGTGGTTATTTTAAATAAAAATATGCATAATACAAATTTAGTGAAAAGTTTAGAAAAAATATATGGGAGTATTAATTTTGCTTACTATTTATTTAGTGATTATGAAGAAAGGGTTCTAAATTCCGCAGTAGATTTAGCTGAGTCTTCCGATTATATTTTTATTGTTGATTCCACGCGTAATGATAATACTTTAACGAATGCTCTAGAGGGTAAAAAATGTTATAAATTTGCATCTCTTAATGCTTTTAGTAAATTTGTATTAAAAGAAGACTTAAATAATGTAAATATTGGTATAACTGGTGGGGTAAATGAACCATTTAAAGAAATTTATAATTATAAATGTTTATTAGAATTCTTACTTTTTTATAAAAATCATTATGCCGAGTTAAAGAGTAATCAAGATGCTGTTAATGGGAAATTACTTAAGGAAGATGATAATGCTTTAGTCCAAAATTTAGTTACCAATTTCAATGATTTAAATAAAGATGGTAAATATATAAGAGGAGTTCTAATTGCGTTAGGAGAATACCTTGCAAATAGTAAACAAAATAGATATTTAGACTTAGCTTATGCTTATGAAACATTCCAAACATCCGTTTTAATCCATGATGATATTATTGATAATGCGAGAATTAGAAGAGGTAAAGAAACGATACCAAGAAGAGTATGTCGGGAATATTTAACGAGACAAAATAGTCCGGAATATCATACTGATACTTTGAAACTAGCTAATTCTTTAGGTATTTGTGCGGGTGATCTAGGTTTCTATGAAGCAAATGCCATGATTGTTAAAAATTATTATGATTTACCAAACTTTGCCGAGATTTTAAATTTCTATAACGATATTATTATTAAAACGATTAAAGGAGAAATATTAGATGTTTACTTGCCTTTCTTAGGAAAATATCATTATCAAAATATAAAAGAAGAAGATATTTTAGATGTTTACCATTTAAAAACTAGTTGGTATACCATAATTGGTCCATTTATGTTAGGTTATTTACTAGGTGGTAAAAAAATAAATAAAGAATTAGAAGAAGTTTTGAATAATATTGGGATTTCTTTTCAAATTAAGGATGATATTTTAGGTATTTTCTCAGAATCCCAAAAAATTGGTAAATCAAATACATCCGATATTAGTGAATTTAAACAAACAATATTATATTCGCATATTATAAATACTTCTTATAAAGATGAATTTTTAAAAATTTATGGTAAGGGTAGTATTACTAAAAGTGAACTTAATAAGGTAAGAGAATTACTTAAAGAAAGTGGTAGTTTAGATTACGCTAAAGAATATTTAACTAAGTTATCAAGTGAAGCTTATTTAAAAATTGATAAATTAAAAATAAGTGATCTTGGCAAAGAATATTTAAAGGGATTATTAATTTATTTAAATATAAGGGAGAAATAAAATGACAAAAAGAAAAAATAAAAATAATAAAAAAATACCTGTTATAGTGGGTGTTATAATTACTTTACTTTTAATTGGAATATTACTGATTATATTTTTAAAACCTAAAAAGATTGATTATCATTATGCTCATGACGCTATCAAAGAATATTTAACTTATAATGATCAAAAAGTATATTTATATAATTTAGATGAATTAAAGATTAAATTAGATAAAAAAGAAGTTACATTAGAAGAATATTTAAAAGCTAAATCTTTAGATGATTTATTTAAAGATGTTCATGATAATTTAGTTTTAAAAAAAGAATTAAAAGATGGTGGAACTAAAATTTATGAAACAAAAAATAAAAAGGTTTTTGGGGATAATCTAGTAATCATTGCTTGTCATACTACAGATGGCAATAATGATGTTTATTTTGGACCAAACTTAGATTACTTAAAAGCATTAAAAGATGATGGCTGTGGCAAAAACTTCTTTGAAGATAAAGAATTTACCCGAGTTTATACCATAAAAGCAGTTAAGAAAGTCAAAGATGATTTGTATTCTTTAACAATTAGTGATGGGACAAAAGAAGTAGTTATCGAAAGAACCTTAAGTAAAGAAAGCAAAAATATCATTAAAGCCGGTAAAAAGTATATTTTCTATTTTAAGAATAAATATGGAGAACTTATTAAAGAAGACATTCAAGAAATCTTTGATAAATGTGAATTAACCGGAGTAGTTCCCGAAGAGTAAGTTAGCGATAATTTACTTTTTTTGTGATTTTTTCGTGAAATTAGCACTCAAGGGTTGTAATTGCTAAAATTTGTGCTATAATTATAATTGTAAAGGACATAAAAAAGTCATTTACGGGTATTATAGTTATATAATGAAAGGAAGAATGAGAATATGATGATGATACCAAGAAGAAGAGATAGTTTTGATTTATGGGAGGATTTATTTGATGATCCATTCTTTAATACTAACGAAACTAAAGTAATGCGGACTGATATTAAAGAAGGTAAACACAATTATGATATTGTAATTGATTTACCGGGATATGACAAAGAAGATATCAAAATTGATATCGATAATGGTTACTTAAATGTTACCGCTACTATGAACAAAGATAATGAAGAAAAAGAAGATGGCAAATTTGTTCGTCGCGAAAGATATTTTGGTGAATGTTCTCGTAGTTTCTATGTTGGCGATGCCATAACTGAAGAAGATATTCATGCATCATTCAAAAATGGTACATTAAGACTAGATATTCCAAAGAAAGACGAAACTAAAGAAGTAAAATCTAAAAAATATATTGAAATATCTGATTAAGATAAGACCTTAAATGGTCTTTCAGACTGTTGACAAATAGGTAAAATTTTTTACTTATTTGTCTTTTTTATGAAAAAAGTTTTGAAATATACTT
>CANPYA010000010.1 GCA_947587565.1 uncultured Bacilli bacterium
AATTTTTATTTCGTTTTAAATCTATCAAATTAATTTTATGGGCTAATTGATATTCTAAATTAGTATTATTTAATAAATTAACTATTTTTTTATATAAATGATAATCTTCTATCCAAATAGGAAATCTATGCCAAACATTTTGTTCATTATATTTAATACATTTAATTATATTATTATTTTTTAATAAATTATAATATTGTTTAGCATTATTTCTTTGTTCTTTTACCACTGCATTAGCCATAGATTTTAATTTATTATAATCAATATTTTCACACATAGGATAAGTATAAGAATATAATATTTCTTCTTTTTCTCTACTATCAATATCATAATAATCAACTATTTTAAAAATTAAAGGATTATTAAAAAATAAGCCTCCACCAATTCCATAACTTAATGGTTTAGTTTTTCCAAATGAGGTAACAACAATATCACTATCTTTTCCAATTTTATAATTTCCCTTACCTACATCCCAAGCTTGAGCAACATCTTCAATTATTTTAATGCCTTTCTTTTTATACTTTTTTAAATTTATATTATTTAAAATTCCATATTGATGAACTAACATAATACAATCAATGCTTTCCTTCTCTAAAATTTCATCAATATCATTATCTTTAAAATATAATAATTCTTTTGCTGTAACTATAACTGGTAGTAAATTTAATTTCATTATGGTATTAATAATTGAATAACATACTTCCGATAAAACTAATACTTTAGCATTTTTTCTTAAATTTAAACTCTTCAAAGCAATCTCTATCGCTAAAGTTCCTGAATAGGTTATAATTCCATATTTTTTATTAAAGTCTTTAGCTATTGTATTTCCTAATAATTTATTAGATGAAATTTCCTTAGAATTTTTCTCCATCTTTATCTTCCTCTTTTTCGACAATGATATAGATGTTTATGTTTAAAATCAGCATTACCATAACCATCATCTATTTTTAATATTTCTAAATTATTATTAACAATGGCCTTATATAATAAATCTCTATCATAATAATAATATTTTTCATTTTCAAATAAACTAACTTGTTCCTTACATAATCTATACTCTATTAAAAATTCAATATATTCTTTAAACCTTTTAGAAGTATAATAAACTGCTACATCATCATAAACTTCCCTACAATAATCCCTAAATAAAAATTCTTGATTCTTATCTATCTTTGTATTAAAACTTTCCGATACATCAAAAATAGATATCGTATTGGCATTAATTATGGTACTTAATTTTTTTAAAAATTTATTTATATTTTCGGCATCATTATCAAATTGTAATGTACTATAAGGAATAACAATTAAATCATAATCATCTTCTTTTTCATAATCAAAAAAATTAATACATATTGTCCTGATATTTTTTTCTTTTCTATTTAATTGAATTAATCTTTCTTGATCAAAATCAAGCGCTGTAACATTAGCATATTTAGATAAGGGAATGGCTACTCGACCAGTTCCTGCTCCAACAACTAAAACTTTTTTAGAATCATATGATTTTATCTCATTTATATAATATAAAATATCATCATTTTGTCCTCGTAACATATGTAAATTATAAAAATCATACATTATCGCTAACATTTGTTTCTCATTCATCTTACTTTTCTCCATAATTATACACATCCAAATATAAATTATTTTTATTATTCCAATGTAGATTATAAAATCTACTTTGATAAGCTCCAAAAGAAATATTCCAATCTTCAATGGATTCAAATACTGATCCTTCAAAATCAACATAATTAACAATATTATTATTAATTAAATATTCAAACATTTTATAATATAAGAATGCAATAGCAACATCATCATTTTCTTTTTCATAATATGAATATAAAATATAAGCAGTATGCGAATCCCAAGCTATATGGACACCCCCAATAGTTTTACCATTTTCTCTTGCCACAAAGCACATTCCTCTTTGCTTATTAAGCGTTGCGTTTATATATTTTTTTACAAATTCAGAAGTTGATTCAAAATTATATTTGGCTTCCCATTTCATCGCCTTATTGACATCAAAATATTGCATATTAGAGTCTACAATAAATTCGACATTTCTTTTTTCAGCTTTTCTTATATCTTTTTTTCTATCTCGACCAAAATTATCATATATTTTTGCAATTCCCATTGTTAAATCTAATTTATAAGTATATCGTATTTCCGGAATAAAATTAGCTCTGATAAATGGCATAATATCAATTATATTATTATCTGTTGAAAAGTTAACTTCCTCATAATGACTTTGTAAATAATTTCCTAAACTTTTTTCAATATTTCTTATAAATCTAATTTTATTTCTTTCTTCTTTAGGAAGATTAAAAATAACTGGACCTCCATAAGGAATATACATAGTACTTTGCGATATTTCTTTTTCTTTATCACTATTAAAAATTGGCATAAAACCCACTAAGGTATCTTTTTCATCATATATTTTAAGAATGTTTTCACTACCTTTAAGTTTTAAAAACCAATCATAAGCAAAACATGTGCCATTAAAACTATTATCAATCTTTTCGTTTATATTTTGAATATCATGAATATTTCCAACTTCAATGTGCATATTATTCCTCCCCATCATAAATAACAATATGATTTCTAATGATATAATCATTTTTTAACATATCGTATGTTTGATTTCTTCGACCCCAAAAATCCAGATTAATTTGTTTTTCAATTGCCAAGATGTATTCTAAATGATTAAATAAGGCCCAAAAACCAGCATATTTTTTTCTACCTTCATATGAAGCTCCCCATTTTACTGCATACCAATAATCATTATCGCCTTTAAACATTAAAGAATACGCTAAAGGATTATCATTACTATCACAAACAACAAGCAAATTGCTCTTATCTTTTTCTAATAATAAAAAAGGTAAATACTGTAAATCTTCCCGATTTAAACTTTTCATATCCGAATTTTCTTCTTTTTTCCATGAATTATAATCTATTTTTAATACATAATCCCAAAGTTTTAATATGTCATAATTATTAGAATTATAAAAATTATAATTTTTTTGATTTTTTTGATATAATTTAAAATTTCTTTTAATTTGTGTGCCACATTCAGTTAAAAGATAATTAGTAAGATTATTTTTAAGAATTAATCGCGGTGATTCCCAACTATCAATTACTTTAAAAATAAATTTATTATCAATTGCCATTTTTTTTAAATCTTCTAAAGCTTTAGAATCATTAAGGTATTTAAATTTAATTTTACTACCATTTTTAATTTTTTTAATTAATTCATCAATTTCTATTTTCCCAATATTAAGATTAAAAAAATTTTGACATATAAGCATCGCATTATCATTATAAAAATATAATTGACCAATATTAACTATTTTATCTATTGGATATCTTATAGTTAAAGAAGTATTCCATATATTTGAATTACTAAAATTCATTTTTATATTCCTCTAGTTTTTGAACTATATATTTTAAATGCTTTTTCTTTAAAGATGCTGATAAATTAAACCAAGCAACTCTTTTAAATAAAGACTCAGCTTTAGAACAATTAGTTTCTTGATATTTTGAAATATTATAAGGAAAATGGGAATTATGCCAAGATTGTTGATATTTAAAAGTATCAAATTGATTAATTAAATTACTACAATAGATATGAAAACCTATACCATTGTTATTCATAAAGGTTATAAATTTATTGCATTCATCTGAAGAATTAAATTCTAAAGAAATATTTGAATATACTAATTTACTATTATCAACACTTGGACGAATATTATAAAATTTTTTATCAATTTTATTTATAATATAATCATAATTATTTTTTTGATGTTGCAAAATAAGATTAATTTTTTTTAATTGTTCATTAGCAATAGCACTTTGTAATTCGGTAATTTTAAAATTTTCTCCAAATATGGTTTCTTTATTTTCCCAGGTAGGATAATCACAACCATTTCTAAATCCGCCATTGTCATGATACATTTTAGCAATTTCATAAATTCTTTTATTATTTGTTGCTAAAAATCCTCCTTCTCCTGAGGTTATTGTTTTTCCGGCTTGGAGACTAAATGCTCCACAATCGCCAATCGTTCCTACTTTTTTTCCATTAATTTCCGCTCCAAAAGCTTGCGCCGCATCTTCAATAACAATTAAATTATGTTTCTTAGCTATCTTCATAATTTTAGACATATCACATGGCTGTCCTTGCATATGTATAGCAAGTATTGCTTTTGTATTGGGACCAATATTTTTTTCTATTGCATTGGGATCAATATTCATTGTTTCATCTATATCGACAAACTTAGGAACAGCGCCACAGGCTAAAACACTACTGGCGGATGCTATAAATGTAAAGGGCGACATTAACACTTCATCATTAGGACCTATACCATTAGCGATGCAACATAATTTAATGGCACTACCCCCATTGGCACAAGCTAAAACATATTTAACGTTTAAATATTTTTGCATATTTAGTTCAAATTCATCAGTTTTATAAAGTAAATTTGGTCCTTGATATCTAAATAAACTTTTACTTTTTAAAACTTTTTTTACCGCTTGTCTTTCTTCATGACCTATATAATGCGTTCCTATAAAAGGATCATTTGGTATTTTCATAAAACCACCTCTTATTTATTTTCTTTATAAATTGTATCTGCAATTATTGTCGCTGCATTTTTATCAAATTTATTAAAAAATATTTTTCTTCTCTCAAAACTATCTTGTTGTGAATTATTTAAAAATTCTCTTACATATTTATTAACCAAATTTTTATAATTCCTAGAATTAAATTGTTTTATATTTTCAACAACCATATTAACTCCTGTTTCTTCATCTAAATTTCGAGGAATATCTTTATAAAACTCAAACAAATTCCAATTTAAACAATTAAAACCAAAATTCATTTTTTCATAATATTGTAATTGTAATAATTGACTATAATTGACTGCTGGTAAATACATAATATTTATATCTTTATTTAATGTCTCTATAAAATTACCTAATCCTGAAGACATTATGCAATGGGAAGATTCCGCCATAATCTTTAAATATTCTTCATAAGCTAAAGTAGCAATTTTAACATTAGATTGTTTTTTTTCTAATTTTAAATTATTAATAACTTTACTTCCTCCACAAATAATTATTTGATTAAAACGCTTTATTTCTTCAATTTCCAAAATATTATTAATTATTTTATTATAAAATTCATTAATTATCGATTGATCAAACAAAAATGATGAACCACCACCTACATTTATAACTAATTGATTTTTTTTACTTTTTAGATTAGTATTTTTTAAATCACGAACTGGACCAACGAATACGGGATTTTCAATGACATTACCAACTAATTTAAAATTCTCTTGGCAAGGAAAAGTTTCGGATATAAAATATTTTTTGACTTTGCCTAATTCATTAGGAATTTTATCCCACATCCATACTAAATTATCAACATAATATGTATTTTTAATAAATTTTAAGGCAAAAATTGCTCCATTAGCATTTTCACTAGCGAAAAATATATTATACTGTCTAAAAATATCTTCAAACTTTTGCAAACTAGTAAAATCATATGTGTCACATTCATAAAATTTATCAAAATAACCACTTAATTTGGCTTGTTCTAAAGATATACCCGATCCTATAAAGTCCACTGTCACATCATCATGTTTTTTCAATTCTTTTATAACACTAAGACATGTAACAATTGGTCCATATCCAAAACTTTCAGCAGATACTAATACTCGCATTTTACTCACCTTTACTTTTAAAATAGCTATAATTAAATTGACAATTTGCTTCATCACATTTTGTTTTACAATTTAATTCACTATTATATAATTTTCTTTTTAATACTCTTCGTTTTTCCCCCTGCCATATTTCGTTCATAGAATTTTCTTTTAATTCACCAATTTTATATATAAGTCTGTCGCGATGAATACTACAATCACATGGATATACATATCCGGTTGGAGCATCAATAAAGGCACAAAATGATGGATATACACATCTTAAATCATTATTATTAGAGCGATCACCAGATGTTGAAATATCTTTTTTAAAAAAGTCAATATCATTACCTAAAAATTCAATACCTAAACTTTGAGCTAATTCATAATAATAATTTAAGTTCTGATTATAATTAATTATTTGTTGATCAGTAAAAAACAATTCATCGCAATCTTTTATAACTAGTGGATTAATATAATCAAAATTATAATTTTTCTTAAGTTCAATAAATTTAGCAAAATCATCTATATTTGTTTTATTTAAGACATGATTTATGGCTATTTTAACATTTGGCATATACTTTTTTATTAAATTTATATTATTTGTAACTTTAGTCCATAAACCTGGTAATTGTCTTAGAGAATCATGGATTTCTGCTTGATAACTATCAATTGAGAAAAATATAGCTTTTATATTATAATTAGATAATTGTTTAATTTTATTTTCGTTTAAATTATAGCCATTGGAAATAAATATTATATTTAGACCTTTTTGAGTACCATAAGCCATATATTTTAAAATATCATCATTGATAAATGGCTCACCACCCCCAGTAAAATGCAGATATTTAGTTCCTAACTCAGATAATTCATCAATTAATTTAAATACATCTATACTACATTTTTTTTCTTTATTTGTTCGAACATCACAAAATACACAATTAGCATTACATAAATTAGATAATGATAAATATACATAAAATGGTTTTTCATAATATGTTAAAATTTCATTTGGTTTTTCACTTATTAATTTTAAATACATATTCTTCTCCTTCTTTAAAAAT
Source organism: uncultured Bacilli bacterium (assembly GCA_947587565.1). Lineage (GTDB taxonomy): Bacteria > Bacillota_I > Bacilli_A > RF39 > UBA660 > SIG200. Next base: position 6,764 of record CANPYA010000010.1, read on the forward strand.
ATTTTCTAGTTCTTTTAATTTCATTAGACAAAGATGTTTCTGTGACACATAAACTATGATCAATTCCAAGTCCTATTTGTCTTCCATCAGAACTTTCTATTTTATGAAAATCACTTCCAACTGAATATAATAAATTATTTACCTCAACAATTTTTTTCAACCAATTGGTATCTTTTTGAGAACAATCCGATTGATAAATTTCGATCCCATCAATGCCCATACTAATAAGTTTAGAAATAACTTTATTAACTTCATCATAATCATTGGAAAAACTATAAGCCATAGGATGAGCAAAAATGGCATATCCTCCAGCTGAATGAATAGCATCAATAACTTTTTGAACATCTAAATTATAAGCATTACCATAATTAAAGCGTTTAATTTTACAATACCGTTTTAATTCTTCAATAATTTCTTCAGGATAAGTAATTTTTATTAAATAATTAACTATTTCTCGATCAAACCAACAATATTTAGTGATATTTAAATTTTTAATTTCTTCATAAGGAAATTTTTTTATTTTTTCTTTTAATTCTTGTAAAAATTTTTTATGTGCAATTATTCTTTTTTCTTGCATCTCATTTACTAATGATTTAAAGGCATTATTATTTTCATCAAAACAATAACCTAACATATGTAATCTTTGATAATCATTATTGATAGTAAGATATGATGAAAATTCTATTCCTTTAACTCCTAGCATACCTTTTTGAATATTACATTTAAATTCATCTAAACCACTTATACTATCATGATCTGCAATAGCTAACATACCAACATTATTTTCATAGGCTAAATTAACTAATTCCTTTGGTGCCAAAGTTCCATCAGAACTATTTGAATGAAAATGTAAATCAATATATTTTTCTTGATCCATGATATTTCCTCCTAATAAAATTATAAAAAATAAAATAAAATGTTACCAATATTAAAAATTTATATTATATAAGTAATACTTATAAGAAAAAAACAGAATGATTTAATTTTCATTCTGTTTAAAAACTTTAATAAATTCTTTGATAATATTATGATTAAATTTTTTATTAAAAGCTAATGATACCGGAGTTAATATATTTTCAAAATTGACATTTAATTCATATAGTATTTGTTTTTCAATATCTTCTTTAACAAATTCTTTTATCATCCATCCTATTCCTAATCCTTCAATAATTAATTGCTTTGAAATAGAAGAAGAATTAACTTCAAATAATGGCGATAAAACAATTCCTTTTTCTTTAAAATAGTAATCGATCATTTTTCTATTGGAAGTTGTTTCTCCAGGAAGAATTAAGGGATAATTTAAAAGTTCTTTAATACCTATAGTTTTATTATTGGCTAAAAATTTATATTTTTCGCCACATACAAAACAACTATGTAAGTCTAAAATTTTCATGGTTGTAAGCAGATCATCTTCTAATTCATTCATATTTGTATCAATAACTACATCTAATTCTCTTTTCTTTAACATCGTAATCATTTCATCAGATTTTTTATTTATTATATTAAATTTAATATTAGGATATTTATCATTAAATTTTTTTAAATATTTAGAAAGAAAAAAGGCTCCTATATGGGCGGGAACACCAATATTTATTATTTCAAAAGAAGCATCTTTAGCCTTTTCTATAACTGCCTTATTGGCAGATGCTAAATTAAATATTTTTTCAGCATAATAGTATACCACTTCTCCGGCTGGAGTTATAGCTATTGTACCATTTGGTAATCGTTTAAATAATTCAATATTTAATTGATCTTCTAATTTTTTTATTGTTTGAGTTACCGCCGGTTGAGAAATAAATAATTCTTGAGATGCTTTGGTAAAACTTTTATATTTAGCAACTAAATAAAATGTTTTATAAGCATTTAAATCAACATTAATATTTTCCACAAATAATCACCTCTAAAGTTATTAATCAATTAATTCAAATTGATCTTTAGAAGCCCCACATAATGGACAATGCCAATCATCTGGTAAATCTTCAAATTTAACTTCTTCTTTGGCATCATCATAGATGTAACCACAAAGAAGGCAACGATATTTCTTTTCCATACTACCCTCTACTTTCTCTTCGACATAAGTTGGCGCGTTCTTAGATGATACGCCCTTCATATTTTCTTGATAATATTTATAAGTTAATGGTTCACTCGAATCTGTTGTTTGCATATCTTTTACTCTTATTAAAAAGATATCATGAGTTTCCGCATCAATAATATTTTCGACTTCACCCGTAATATAACCACAAGTACCTTCTTTTAAAATAGGTAAATCATTAATAAGTTCATAATTAACACCATCAAACTTATTAATATCTTTACTACTATAAAAACCAAATTTACCAATAACTTCTTTATTTATATCTTGATTTAAAACCATTATCGCGATCTTTTTGGCTTTTCTAACTATCTCATTAGTATAATTATTCTTATTTAAAGAAACCATTAAAAGAGGATTCTCCGAAGTTATTTGAGTTACCGTATTAACGACGCAACCAACTAGTTCATTATCTAGTTTACTACTGACAATATATAAGCCATAAGATAATTTTCTTAATATAGTTTTATCCATTCCTACCCCATATTATTTAAATTAACAATTTTTTCAACTTCTTCACGAACACTATCAAAGGTAAAAGGTTTGGCTAAAACATCGACGATATCATAGTTAAATGAACGATCAATTCTATCTTTTTGAACATCTCCAGTTATAATACAAACTGGTATTCTTTTAAATAAATTATTTTCTTTAAAATAATCTAAAACCGCAAAACCATCTACTTCGGGCATATTTAAGTCTAAAAATAAGCCAATAATTGAATCATCAACATTATTTTTTACGATATCAATGGCTTCTTTCCCATTAACCGCAACCACTACTTCATATTTGTCTTGAAAGGCTCTTTCAATAATATTACTAATTATTTTTGAGTCATCCGCTACTAATATTTTTTTCATTCTATTCATCTCCTAAATATTTATGAGCAAGTTTCGTGAATTTATCTACTTCTTGCATCAACTTATCATACTTACTATTTACTTCATCCACATTATTGGCTTTACTAGCTAGTTCATGTTCATAAGCTATATCGACTAAACTCATAAATCCTAAATATTTGGAATCACTTTTTAAAGCATGAACTAAAATTGCATAATCCGGCATATTGCCTTCTTCTTTATATTTGGCAATATTATCTAGTCTTGTTTTATTTTCTTCTAAAAAGGCTTCTAAAGTTTCATCATAAAAACTTAAATCTCCTAAAAGTGATAAAGCATAGTCTAAATCAACCCCATTATCTGTTAAAATACTAACATCTTTCATAAATACCTTCCTTACTATAATTAAATTATATCATACAATTTATTCTTTTGCATTCAAATATGTCTTTAAGACTCTTTCTAATTCGCCTTTATCAATTGGTTTTGATATATAATCATTAAATCCTTCTTTTAAGTAATTTTCTTTCATACCCGCAATCGCATTCGCTGTAAGAGCAATAACTGGAGTATCAAATCCTTCAATTTCTTTTAACTTTTTAAATGTTTCTACTCCACTTAATTTTGGCATCATATCATCCATTAATATTAAATCATATTTTTTACCATCTTCAATATTTTTAAGACAATCAAAGCCACTTGATACAGATTCCGTTTCTACTTTGTAAGCTTCTAAAAGACGAGCTGCCACTTTTAAATTAATTAAGTTATCATCAACTACTAAAATCTTTTTACCTTTAATATTAAGTGGTTTAACTACTTCTTTAGGAATTTCTTTTACTTCTTTTTTCTTCGTCACAATTCTTTGGTCAAGAGCTACCGTAAAGTTTGAACCCTTACCATAAACAGAATCAACCACTATCTTGCCGTGCATTAAATCGACTAATTTTTTAGTAATGGCTAAACCTAAACCTGTTCCTTCAATCGTAATATTTTTATCTAAATCAAAGCGTTCAAATTTCGTAAATAATTTATCAATATTTTCTTTCTTAATACCAATACCCGTATCTTTAACACTAATGATTAACCGACATACATTATCTTTTTTAACAATATCAACATTAAATTCAATATGCCCTTTTTTCGTATATTTTACGGCATTAGTTAAAAGATTTAATACAATTTGTTTAACTCTGACATAATCACCATTTAAGTATTCTGGTAAATCTTTAGCAATATTAACTTTTAACTCTAGAGGTTTTTCCCCAATTCTCGCTTTCGTTAATTTAACTAATTCATCAAATACTTTTGCCGGTTCATATTCCACATTAACTATTTCTAGTTTATTGGCTTCAATTTTGGAAATATCTAGAATACCATTAACTATTTCGAGTAAGTTTTGACTAGCAGCCATAATATCTCTTGCTTCATCTTTTATCGTATCCATATTTTCTTCTTCTAAAATAAGTTGACTAAAACCATCAATGGCATTAAGTGGTGTTCTTATTTCATGACTCATATTAGATAAAAAGTCTGTTTTAGCATGGTTAGCTTTTTCGGCTTGATCTCTCGCAATATTTAATTCTTTTATTAATTTCAAATCGGGGTTTTCAATAGTAAAATACATTAAAAATGTAACAAAAGTGTGTAATGATGTTATTAATAAAGTTTCAGGATAAAGTTTACTAATAATCATAACTATTAATCCAACTAATAAATAAACAATAACTGGAGTATATTTATTACGTTGAATATTTTTATAATTTTTTATAACCATAAATGACCAAACAATTGAATAAATTAAAACAATTAAATAAACTATATTTGCCGCAGGTCCATAAGAATATACTTTATAGTCTTCATTCATATAATATAAAGGAAAAATACAAACTAATAATGCAAATATAATATAAATAATAAAAGTTATAATATATAAATTTTTTTGCTTTTTTTCTCTTTCCTTAACTGTTAAATCTCTTGAATTAAAAATAATTGTAAAAACATACACAGAAAATATTGAAACCCATGTAAGTACATATATAACATATGACTTTGATATAATAGTATTAAATAAACCTAAAACTTCAGATTGTAATATACAAAAATAACACATTATTGCTAAAATAACCCCAAAGAAATTTGTAACAATTAAATATGAGTAAATTGTGTTTTCTATTGAATTTAATCTTTTTTTTGAAAAAAAGACAATTAATAATAATAAAATATAAAAACCACTACAAATAGTAAAAAAATTGCCCCGCATTTATAACACCTATCTTTAAATGAATTATAGCATAAAAAAAGAATATAAGAAAGATAAAATTATATTCTTTTTCTAGTTTTACCTTTTTCATAATAATAAGATTCTAATTCTTTAATATTATGTTTTCCAGCATCAGTCATTGGAATTTTATCTAATACTACATAATCTAAAGCAACATCTCTTTCAGGTAATTCTCTTAATGACATTTCTTTTAATTCTTCAATTATTTGTTCAACTTCGGCTTCATGTCCAGGTTCAATAGTAATAAATGCAACCGGAATTCTACCATTAGAATTTTCTTCACTTTTTAATCCAACACAAACACATTCTTTAATAAATTTATGCTTTGTTATAACTTGTTCTATGAATGCAGGAAATACATTATGTCCATCAGGTCTAATAATAATTCTTTTTATTCTATCAATAACATAAATTAATCCTTCATCATCAACATAGCCGATATCTCCTGTATGTAAATATCTAACTCCATCTCTAACTTCAATTACTTTTTGGGTTTCTTCAGGATTATTAACATAACCTTGCATAACACTGTTTCCAGAAATCAATATTTCACCAATTTGATTTGTCTTTAAAAATTCTCCAGTTTCTAAATCCATAACATAAAATGTATTATATAATGTAGGTACTCCAACAGTTAATAATTCATTTTCTGAATTTGACTCTCCCATATAAAATTGTCCAGTACTCATTCCACTATTTTCAGTTAAACCATAACCAACCATAATTTTATTTTGAGATTTATGTTTCAATAAAAATTCATTGCATTTTTTCTTGAAATTAGGATCCATACTATCGCCACCAGCACATGGATTTTTTATAAATGATAAATCGGCATTTTGAACTTTTTTATCTGACATTAAATATTGAAAATAATCTGGAACACCAGCAAAATGAGCCGGTTTATGTTTTAAAATTAACTTAGGGAACTCTTCTGGTTTAAATGATGGAATTATTACATTCTTTGCTCCTAAAATAAGAAAAACATGTATTCCTAATCCCATACCATATGCAAGAAAATTAGGCATTATACCTAAGAAAGTATCGCCCTTTTCAAAATAGGCACTTGTATTTATATAACTGTAAGCTATTGCATTAAAATTTTCATTAGATAATTTTACACCTTTAGGTGTTCCGGTTGTTCCCGAAGTATTAATAATAATAGCTGTTCTATCTTTAACAGATTTACCAGAGATATATTCTTGTGGTATTTGACTAATATTAGAGCTCTTATAATTACTTACTTTTTTCACTAATGGCTCATAAACTTCATTCTTTGGACACTTTGGAAGTCCTTTACGATAATTTTCTACCACTGTCTTTGCACTTTGAAGATAGTTTAATCCTAAAGGTAATGAATCAGATGCAGATATAGTGTAAACTTTTTCTAATTTTGTATCATCAATTATTTTTGCAATTTTTGGATATACTATATCAAGCATAATAAGTTTAGTAGATTCTACTTCATTTATATAAAATTTAATTCTTTCTAAATTATTTCTTGGATCAATTAAATTTGCTATTGCTCCTATTTTATTTAAGGCATATATTGAATAAAAAACTTCTGGAATATTGGGACTTGCAATGCTAACAATTTCGCCTTCTTTTATTCCCATATTTTCAAATGCCGAAGCATACTCATTAATTCTTAATAATAATTCTTCATAAGTTATCTTTCTTCCAAAATAATCTAATGCAATTAATTCTTGAAAATTATTTTCCATAATTCTTTTATATAACAAACCATACATCGATGTATCAGGAATTTGGGTATTTATTAATTGATTTTCCGTATGAAATTGTAAATCACTTCTGTCTAAATGTGGATACCCTGTTTTATTTTCATGGTTTATCGCATTACTTCTTAATTTTAATAATTCTTCTACTGTCATAATATCTCTTCTTTCTAACTATTTTTATCTTAATTTAATTTTTCAAGATAGTCAATAAAATTTGACACTTTTTATGTAAAGTTGCTTATAAAATTTTGAAATTTAAAAAATGCTAATGAGATCATTAACATTTTAACTTTCAATAATATTTTTTAAACAATTAAATCTGGTAAATATGTCTTAAAGTATTCTATTTCTTCTTCACTCATATCATTGTGTAAATACTTATTTTTATAATATCTTTTTAAATCTAATATATAATCTTTTGGAATATCCTTTTGTTCAACAATTTCAAATAATCCATCATTTTTAAGTTTCATAAATTCTTCAAAAACATTGACTTCATCTTTATTATCAAATTTAACATCTCTTAAAATATAATATGAATTTGCAAGTGGCTTTTTTCCGTTTCTAGAATCTGAAAATAACTCTTTTTCATCCAAATTAACACTATATATATAACCAATACTATTTTTATATAATTTTTCAAATAAATTAGGATATATATTTAAAAATTTTAATTTACAATTATTATCATCAATGAATAAATTTATATATTTATATGTAGCATACATTAATGCATAAGATCTGTTAATGGTAAGATAAATTTTTCCATTTGGAAATGAAGTTGTTTCTAGTCCTATCAAATTAGGATTTGATGAACCATAATAATATTTTTTCATCATTTTGTATCACCTTTTAATTTCTTTTATTTTTAATTCTTTATTACCTTAACATTATCCATAAATTCGATAATACTTTTTTCTCTATCAAAAACTAATACACCATTATTATTAATTGCATAAATATCTTTCTTATATTCTTTTGCAACATTTACTAATTTATTTAAATAAAACTTATTGTTAATAGAATGAACATCAATATAAAACTGAGGATTAATATTACCAAAGCCATCATAAAAAGCAAAATATTTATAATAATTGTTTTTCGCGGTAATAAAATATCTTTTAAATTGTAAACAAGCTCCAGCAGAAGAACCAATAATCAAACCTTTAAAGTATTTTATTTCATCTAAACATTCCATATCATGGACAACTTTTTGAAAGAACATTTCGGGATTACCACCTGTTAAAACTAAAACATCAGCCGTATTAATTTTCTCTTTAATTTTTTCCTTATTATCTTTATAACAATCTAAAACTATAATATTTTCTTCTTGATAACCTAAAGATTTTAAAACATTTAAATATTTCTTATATCTTTTAGAACTAACACCAAAATATTCAATTAAACTATTTAATTCATTTGGAAAAGACCAAGGAATAATTACTACTTTAGCTGACTTATCAACATATTTTTCTAACTCTTTAACATAATTACTTAAACTTTCAATATTACTACATAATATATTTTTCATTATTTTCATAATTTATAACCTAACTTTTCTAATTCTAATATAGCAATTTTAGATAAATCATTTTTATTTAATTTATCTATCTCATAAAAAGATGCTCCAAGTGAATCATCATTTTGCTCATCAATTAAAATATTATTTTTTATATTACCTTCATAATCTGTTATTTCATAAAATATTCCAATATGATGTACTTTTAATGTTAAATCTTCTTTATATGGCCATTTAAAACAAACTGAATCAGCATCAAATAAACTATATTTTTTTATTTCTAAACCTGTTTCTTCTAATAATTCTCTTTTTAAAGCATCTTCTGGTGTTTCTCCAAATTCAATAGTACCTCCGGGCAAATCTAATTTACCATCATATGGTCCACTTACTTTTTTAATGAGTAATATTTTATTATCTTGTCTAATTAAACCATAACTACCTAATTGTTTATACTCTTTCATTTAATCACCAACTTCAAAAATACTATTATAAATTATTTTATTTTTTAAAACTATATAATCACCATAATAAGTTAATTTACCATTATCAGAAATAATAAAACAATTATCATGCATTACAATAAGAGTAGTATACATTGAAGCTTCTTCTAAATCTTGCCAATGTTTTTTATCATTAAAATCACAATGGGGTTCGATATTAATATTCGAAATTCCTAAACCTTCATATATTGAAAGTTTTGGAATATTATCATCTTCATCTTTAGCTAGTACTATTCTTTTAGCCATGTTAATAGCCCCTGCTGACATTCCCATAACTACTTGATTCTTAATATATTTCTTTAAATTATTTTTATTTATTCCTTTAATTTGTTCTAAAGTATCTCCTCCTAATAAAAAAATTATAGCACTTTCTTTTAAAACTTTAATCATTTCTTTATTTGACAGACGATTATCAATAATATAAAATCCTTGAAATTGCAAATTTTGCTTATTAAATAATTTTACCATCTTATTAGTATAATAATCATTAGCATTATAATCATTAAATGTTGATGCAATAAAAGTAATTTTTTGATTGTTTAAATTTTTAGATTTTAAGAATTCTATAATTTTAGGATTTATTTCTAACTTCTTTTTTGAACCACTTATCAGTACATAATTCATTTAAATTACTCCTTTATTTTTAAACATTATTTATTTCAATATATTCATCTATAATTTTTTTAATTTCTTTTATGTTATTATAAGCATAATCGCATCCTTCAACAACTTTTAAATGTTCATTTGGTAAAACTTTTACAAAGTCATTTTTACTACATAGCATGTCATTTTCTTGTTGAATAAATAAACATTTAGTACTTAATTTCATTTTTTTATCTCCCCCTAAACTCTCTAATTCTCTTTTTAGCATAACTAGTAAATGCTATATCTTCCCATTCCATTCTAGGTCCATAGGATAAATCATCAGTTATTATCTTGACTCTATCTTTATTTTTTAACTCATAATTAAATGGTACCCATTCATCATTGACCATTGCGGAAATCATCGTATTACCAACATCCGTATGAATTTTATAAGCAAAATCTATCGGTGTTGATCCTTTTGGCATTTCCATTATTTCCCCTTTAGTGGTATAAACATATATTTTATCTGAAAATAATTCGGATTTAACTTGTCTAACAAATTCTTGATTATCTTTAAACATACTATTAATATCGACTAGAGATTTAAAAAATTGATATTTATTTTTTAAATCATCTTGCATAATATTACGGGCATCTCCTTTGTTTATTGCCCAGTAAGCCGTAAGACCAAAGGATGCAACTAAATCCATATCGAAAGTTCTAATTTGGGTTTGCACAAGTCTTTCTTGGGGACCAAAGACAGTCGTATGTAAACTTTGATACATATTAGTTTTCGGATTACAAATATAATCTTTGAATTTATCATTAATTGGATGATATAACTTATGAACTAAATATAATGTTTTATAACATTCTTCAACTTCTTGTACCATTATTTTTAAAGAAAATAAATCATGAATATCGGCAATTCTTTCGCCATTATTTAACTTTTTATATATGCCATAAATATTTTTAGTTCTGACCTTTATTTCATTTGGTACTAAAGAATCATTTAATATTGCTTTAATTTTAAATAACATCTCTTGTAAACAGTCATCACTTTCTTCTTCTAACTTCAATTTTCTTTCTTTGATTCTTTGATACATACTTGGTTTTAAATATCTTAAAGATAAGTCTTCGAGCTCACTTTTGATGCGGTAAGCTCCAATATAATAAGCAAGTGGTACAAATATTTCCATCGTTTCTAAAGCATTTTCTTTTTGTTTAAATTCACTTTTAAATTGTAAGGTCCGCATATTATGAAGACGATCAGCTAGTTTAATAATAATTATTCTAACATCACTCGTAATACCCGTAATAATTTTTCTGGTATTCGCTAGGTTATGTTCTTCTTTCGATGAAAAATTCATTTTAGCAAGCTTCGTTACGCCATCGACTAAATTAGCCACATCTTTATTAAAGTTTTCGACAATATCTTCTTTCGTAATATTGGTATCTTCTAAAGTGTCATGTAAAAGACCGGCACAAATCGTATCGGCATCTGCTTGCATCTCCGCTAAAATATAAGCTACATTAACGGGATGAGTTATATAAGCATCGCCACTTTGTCTAACCTGTCCTTTGTGTAAATAATCCGCATAATCATGAGCTTTAGTAATTACTTCTACTTCACTCGGATTATACTCTTGCACTAATTTAATTAAATCATCAAATGTCGCATTCATAAATACCTCCCAATAAAAAACAGCAACAGGCCAAGGCCTAATCGCTGCATACTTCTTTATTCATAAGAAAGCATAGACATTCAAATTTTATTGAAATGTTTTTAATATCTAAATTATTTTTAAGGTCATATTTACTCATAACTATACTTCCCTTTCAAATAAATTTAGTTTAAATTTACTACTTTTTAAAATGAATGTCAAGAATTTTTTTGAATTTTAAAGACAAACTACCCTTTTTACTTTATAATTATTTTAAAGGTGATATTTATGAAGTATGGTATGCCTACTTTAATGGAATTTGACAGTATTTTAGAAAATGTGCAATTTGCTAAAGCTAATAATTTGGATTTTATTGAACTTAATATGGATCTTCCCTATAATTTAGAGATAGATAAAATGGATTTAAAAAAATATAAGATGGAATTTACCATGCATTTATCGGAAAAATTAAATGTTGCTGATTTAAATGATTTTATGCGCAAGAATTATTTAAAAGAAGCTATTAGACAAATAAAATTAGGTATTAAAAATAATATAAAAAAATATAATTTACATATTGATTCTGGGGTTTATTTTACACTGCCTGATGGAAAAATGTTTTTAAATGAAAAATATTTAAAATTATATTGCCAAAACTTAAATAAGAGTTGTCTTGTTTTAAATAAGTTAGCTCTAGATAATAATATTGAAATTAATTTTGAAAATACAAAAATCCATTCTTTTACTTATGATGCTATTAAAATTATTAATAAATATAAATATTTAGGTTTTACTCTAGATATTGGCCATAATGAAAAAAATGGTAATAAAGCCTATCCCATTTTTAAAGAAACTAATAAAATTAGACATATTCATCTGCATGACTATGATGGCAAAAGCGACCATTTAGAAATTGGTAAAGGTAATATTAATTTTAATTTATATCAAGATGTATTAAAAAATAATTATATAGTTATTGAAGTAAAGTTAAAAAATGAATTAACAAATAGTATTAAAAAAATTAAAAGTTTATAAATTCTCTACTACTTCTTTAAAATAAGCATTGGCTTCAAATTTACCATTATTATATAAGTCTAATATTTTATCTTTACTGGCCCACATAACAGCATTTACTTCTTCTTCTTGAACATGCACATTTTTAATATCTTCATCGCTATAAAATAAATAAACTTCTAAAATATCATTACAATGTTCATAATATCTTAAAGTCCTACCAATAAACTTATATTGACAATTAGATATATCAATACCTAATTCTTCTTTAACTTCTCTAAATGCTGCCTTTAAAGAGTCTTCTCCTGCTAAAGCGGAACCTCCTGTACATTCCCACATTAATGGATGACTTTTATTGGCACTTCTTTGGGTTATTAGAAATTCTCCCTTTTGATTTTTGATCCAAGCATTTACCACTAAATGAAATTCGTTATCTAATAATTTATCTCCTCTTCTAGCGGTCTTATTTAATTTTTTCTTATTCTTATCGTATAAATCCCAATATTCCATATTTACCACCTAGTTATAGTTTATCTTCTTTTTCTTAAAATGACAAGACACAAGAAAAATGAAAAATAAATTTTTCATTCTATGAATTCCTAACGGAATTCTTTTTTGGTATAATGATACTAAT
>CANPYA010000011.1 GCA_947587565.1 uncultured Bacilli bacterium
ATTAGTAAAATATTTGGAAAGGAAAAATAAGAAATGAATAATATTATTGAGCAAATGTTAGATAAATATACTATCAAGAATATTAATGATGAAATAAATGCTTTAAAAGAAATCATTCAAGAGATTGTCTTATCGGGGTTATCTCGGGGAGGATTCTTTGATGAAGCGGCTTTTTATGGGGGAACAGCTTTAAGAATATTTTATAAATTAGATCGATTTTCAGAAGATTTAGATTTTGCTTTAATTACACCAAATAAAGATTTTGATTTAAGTAAGTATTTTAATAGTATTGAAAAAGAATTAAATGCTTATGGTTTAAATTTAGTAATTAGTTCCAAACAAAAAAGTTCTGATTCTAATATATCTTCGGCCTTTTTAAAGGGCAATACTTTAGAACATATTTTAAAGTTTTTTCCTGAGAATGAAAATTTTAAATATAATCAAATCTTAAAAGATATTAAAATAAAATTTGAAGTAGATATAAATCCTCCTCTAGGTGCTACTTATGAATTACAATATAAATTATTACCTAGTCCTCATCAAATAAGATTATATGATAAAGAATCTTTATTAGCGGGTAAAATTCATGCTATATTGTGTCGTAATTGGCAAATGCGCACTAAAGGAAGAGACTTATATGATTATGTTTTCTTTTTATCAAATAATGTTAAAGTTAATTTAGAATTATTAAAAAATAAATTAATTGAGTCAAATTATATAGATAATAATGCTGATTTTAACATTGATGTTTTAAAAGAATTACTAATTAAAAAATTTAATGAAATAGATTATGATGATGCTAAAAATGATATTATTCCTTTTATTAAAGATGTTACAAGTATTAATATTTGGAGTAAAGAATTTTTTATTAGTATTACCGATAAATTAAGTTAGTAGTGTCTAATTTATGCCAATATTTGACAAAAATTGTAATCTTTCACAAAAATAGTTAGAAATTATGGTACAATTAAATAAGAAGGTAGGAAATGTAATGAAAAATAAACGTATTTATTTATTAATTATGTTTCTTTTAGTATTTATTTTAAATACTAAGTTTTGTTATGCCGAAATTTATAAAGGAAAATTAACCGGGGAAAGCGTTTACTTACGTAGTGGACCAGGAACGAATTATAGTTCTTTGAAAACTTTAAGTAAAGGTAGTGAATATAATTTAGTCGATAATACACTACATAAATCGGAAAATGAGTCTTGTTCTAAGGGTTGGTATAAGATTTATTATGAAGGAAGCGCTACCGGATATGTTTGTAGTGATTATATTGAAGTATCAGTAGTAACATTTAATGAAACAGCGACAACAGATTGTGAAAAGAAAATGAGTGAAGCAGGGTTCCCATCTTCTTATTGGCCAGGATTATGTTCGATCCAAGAAGCCCATCCCACTTGGCAATTTAAATCTATTCCAACAGGACTTGATTGGAGTAGTGCGGTTGATTCGGAAAGTGCTTGTGGTAAAAGTTATATAGCAAGTAGTATACCTACCAATATTGATAGTACTTGTAAAAATCAATACACTAAAACATGGTATCCAGCATCATCTAGTGCGGTTGCTTATTATATGGACCCAAGGAACTTTTTAACGGAACAATATATCTTTCAATTTGAATATTTAAAATATGATGATGGTTTAACAAGTTTGTATCCAACGGCTTGTTCCAATATTATTGGTGGTGCCGAATTTTATAAATATCATTTAGGTATTGGGAATAATTTAGGTGATATTATTACGGCAGCTTGTAAAGAAACTAATGTTAGTCCGATTTTTATATCTTCAAGGATTTTACAAGAAATGGGTAATAGTAATTCATTATATAATCTTTATAGTGGCGTTTATGAAGGTTATCAAGGATTTTATAATTTTTATAACTTTGGGGTAACAGATAGTTGTGCAACAACTTATGGCACTAGTTATTGTGGACTAGAATATGCTAAAAATAACTCCTGGTATGGTTTAAGTGCCGCGATTAAAGGAGGAGCAAGTCAAATAGCCAGTTCTTACATAAATAAAGGTCAATATACGGGTTACTTACAAAAATTTAATGTTGTCCCAACCGAGAGTAATAAATTATATGGTCATCAATATATGACAAATATTGGCGCTCCTTCAAGTGAAGCTAAATCAGCTTATAATTCTTATAAAAAATCTAATTTATTAGAAAATGTCTTTGTTTTCTATATTCCCGTTTATAATAATATGAATGAAAATAATTATGGAAGCACAAATGGCGCAGTTGAATCTCCAGAAGAAGAAAAGAAAACAACGATGGATGTTAGTACAATTGTTGTAAGTTCCGGTTATCATTATGCCACAGGTAAAATAACAGGTATTAATCCAAGTACAAGTGTTAGTACTTTAAAAGGAAGCTTAGAAAGTATCGCGGGTTCTGGTAATGTTCAAATAAAAGATGCTAAAGATACTTTAGTAACGGAAGGAAATGTCGGAACGGGATTTAAAATAGTTATTAATAATGAAAGCACTAGTGAAACTTTAAATGTCGTAATTAATGGTGATACTTCCGGTGATGGAGTTATTAATGCACTAGATTTATTACAAGTGCAAAAAAATATTTTAAAAACTTATACTTTAAGTGGTTCATATATGGAGGCTGGGGATACCTCAGATGATGGTGTCGTGAATGCCTTAGATTTATTACAAATTCAAAAGAATATTTTAGGAACATATACAATAGCACAATAGAAAGGGAGTAAAAAAATGCGTAAATTAAATAAAATATTAATGTTTGTTCTATGTTTATTATTAGTACCTAGTTTGGTTAAAGCCGGAAGTGGAACAATTACCGTTTCGGGTTCTAGTCAAGCAGTTGTGGGGAATACGGTCACAATAACCGTTAAGCTTAGTAGTGGTACTGGTATTGGTAGTTGGCAAATGCAACTTAATTACGATAAGAGTTATTTACAACTTACTTCATCTTCGGCGGAAGCTGGTGGTACAGTCATGGCTAATTCATCAACCAGTGGCATTAAATCTAAATCTTATACCTTTAAATTTAAAACTTTAAAAACAGGTTCTACAAAAGTTTCAGTAAGTAGTTATGAAGCTTATGCTTTTAGTGATATGAGTGAAATAAGTTTAACTGGTGGAAGTAAAACAATTAAAATAATTACTCAACAAGAATTAGAGGCCTCATATTCTAAAGATAACAATTTAAAAAATTTAACTGTAGAAGGTTATGAATTAACGCCAGCATTCTCTAAAGATACTTTAAATTATGTGGTAAATGTCCCTGAAGGAACAACGAGTGTTAATATCAAAGCCGAAAAGAGTGATAGTAAATCAACAGTAAGTGGTGATGGAACGATTGAAGTATCGGAAGGCACAAATAATGTGGCCATTACTGTAAGAGCGGAGAATGGTAGTGAAAAAACTTATAATGTTGCTGTTAATGTTATTGATCAAAATCCGATTAATGTCAATGTAGATAATACTAATTTTACTGTTGTTAAATTAAGAAATAATTATCATTGTCCCGATTTATTTACAGAAAGTGAAGTAACTATTGATGGTTTTCAAATACCTTCCTGTGTTAATGAAAAAATTGATTATACTTTAGTAGGTCTTAAAAAAGATGATGGTACAGTTATAAATTATATATATAATGATAATAAGTATACCCAATATATTGAAACTACCGGAACTAGTTTAAAAGTAATTATCTTAGATAGTAAGAATCCTTTAAAAGGTTATGAAAAAGTTAAAGCTACTATTGATGATCATGAGTATAATGTTTTTAAGTATAATGGTTCTAAAAATTATGTAGTTTATGGTATCAATATTGAAACAGGTGTTAAAGATTTCTATGTTTATGATACAGTGAATAAAACATTTTCTACTTATGATAAAAGTGAAGTCGAAGATTTAGAAAAGCAAAATGAAACTTATCTTTATGTTATTATTGCTTTTGGTAGTGCTCTATTATTATCATTTGTATGTTTAATTAGTTTAAGTAGTAGTAAGAAAAAATTAAAAAAGATGATTTTAAATAATAGTGAAATTGTAAAAAATATTAATAAGGAAGAAAAACAAGATAAGAAAAAGAAAAAAGAGAAAAAAATAGAATCAGAAGAAGAAAAAACTGATGAAGTAAAAAAAGAAGAAGATAAAGGGGAAGAAATTAAAGAAGAGAAAGATCAAACTAAAACTATTGAAATAACTAATGATGAAGATGATGATGAATTTTTAAGGGATGTTAGTCCGAAAGAAAAGAAAAAAAGAGATAAACAAAGGAAAAAAGAAGAAAAGAAAAGATTAAAAGAAGAACAAGAAGATAATAATTAAAGTAGTAATGTCAATAATATTAAAACTTAGCTTAATTTTTCATAAATATTAAAACTTAGCTTAATTTTTCAGTTGACTAAATGCTATTTTTTGAATATAATTGATAATGTAATTTGAAAAACACAGACAAGACACGTAAATTAAAGGGAATTTCAAGAGAGTTAGTGGTGGGTGCAAACTAATAAAGGAAATTTAATTTATATCACTTGTTAGTTGATTATGGAAATAATCCGTTGATGGCGTTAACATAAAGAGTGTGATTAAATTCATAAATTAAGGTGGTACCGCGGTAAATTCGCCCTTAAGTTTATGAATTTTTTTATTGAAGAAAGGTTGGATGTTTATGCAAAAATTTGAAAGTTTAGATAGTAGAAAGGTATCTTTAGTTGAAGAAAGTATTAGAGAAAAATTTATTAAAGATAAAATCTTAGATAGATGTATTGAAAATAGAAAAGATGCTCCTTATTGGGTATTTTATGATGGACCTGCTACTGCCAATGGAATGCCTGGTTTACATCACATGGTAGCTAAATTCTTAAAAGATGCTTTTTGTAAATATAAAACAATGCAAGGTTATAAAGTTTTAAGAAAAATTGGTTGGGATACTCATGGGTTACCAGTAGAAGTGCAAGTTGAAAAGCATCTTGGTTTTGAATCAAAGAATGACATTGAAAATTATGGTATTAAAGAATTTAATGAAGAATGTCGGAAAGCTGTTTGGGAAAATGAAAAATCATTCTGTGATTTAACTAATAAAATGGGTCAATTTATCGACTTAGAGAATCGTTATATAACTTATGATAATAATTATATTGAAACGGAATGGTGGATTTTAAAGAAATTCTTTGATGAAGGATTATTCTATGAAGGAAGTAAAATACTTCCATATTGTCCAAGATGTGGAACAGGTCTTGCTTCTCATGAAGTTGCTCAAGGTTATAAAGAAGTACCAGTTGATACGGTAATTGTTCCAATGAAGAAGAAGGGTGAAGATGTTTACTTTTTAGTTTGGACGACAACTCCTTGGACATTACTTGCTAATTTAGCTATTTGTGTAAATCCTAAAGAAAACTATGTATTAGTGGAATCTAAAGGTTATAAATTTATTGTGGCTGAAAAACTGGCTAATCAAGTTCTAGGTGATGAATATACTGTTTTAGAAACTTATAAAGGTAAAGACTTAGAATATATGGAATATGAACAATTAATTCCAGAAATTAAAATTGATAAAAAAGCTTTCTTTGTTATGTGTGATGAATATGTAACTATGGAAGATGGTACCGGTTTAGTTCATATTGCACCAGCTTATGGTGAAGATGATGCCAGAGTTGGTAAAAAGTATGGCCTTCCTTACATTAATCCGGTTGGTGATGATGGCTGTTATACTGAAGGACCTTGGAAAGGTATGTTAGTCTTTGATGCGGATAAAGAAGTTATTAAATATTTAAAAGAAAATGATAAATTATTTAGAAAACAAAGAATAACTCACAACTATCCACATTGTTGGCGTTGTAAGAGTCCTCTTTTATATTATTCTAAACCTTCTTTCTATTTAGAAATTACCAAAATTAGAGACCAAATTGTGGAAAATAATAAAAAAGTTAATTGGTATCCATCTTATGTTGGGGAAAAGAGATTTGGTAATTGGTTAGAAAATTTAAATGACTGGGCAATTTCTAGAAGTCGTTATTGGGGAACACCACTTCCTTTATGGAGATGCGAATGCGGTCATGATGAAATGCTTGGTTCAAGAAAAGAACTAGTGGAAAGAGCTATCGAAAAGATTGATGAATCCATTGATTTACACCGTCCATATGTCGATGATGTTCATATTAAATGTCCTAAATGTGGCAAGACAATGACGAGAGTTAAAGATGTTATCGATTGTTGGTTTGATTCTGGTGCCATGCCTTTTGCCCAATATCATTATCCATTTGAAAATGAAGAACTATTTAATACGCAATTTCCAGCTGATTTCATTTGTGAAGGTATTGACCAAACAAGAGGTTGGTTCTATTCATTAATTGTAATCTCTACATTTGTAAAAGGATGTGCCCCATATAAGAATGTTTTAGTTAATGAATTATTACTCGATAAAAATGGGCAAAAAATGCATAAGAGTAAAGGTAATGCGATTGAACCATTTACCATTATGGAAGAATATGGGGCGGATACAGTAAGATGGTATCTTCCTTATGTATCTCCTGTATGGACTCCATTAAAATTTGATGAAGATGGTTTAAAAGAAGTTTATTCAAAATTCTTTAACCCATTAAAAAATACTTATAATTTCTTTAGTTTATATGCAACAACGGATAATATCGATATTGAAAAATGTAATGTTAAACTAGAAGATCGAGAAGAAATTGATAAATGGTTAATTTCTAAATATAATTCTTTACTTAAAGAAGTAACTAATGGTTATGAAGAATATGATTTAAATAAAGTAGTTAGAAGTATTACTAACTTTGTATCTGATGATTTATCAAATTGGTATATAAGACGTTGTCGTAATCGTTTCTGGGGTAGTGAATTAGATAATTCGAAAAAATCAGTTTATATTACGACTTATGAAGTTTTAGTTGGGTTATCTAAAATGATCGCCCCAATTGTTCCATATATTAGTGAAGAAATCTATACCAAATTAACGCATGAATATTCTGTTCATACAGCGGACTTCCCTAAATATGATGAAAAATTAATTAATCCGGCATTAGAAGAAAAAATGAGTTTAGTTAAAAATTTAATTTCTTTAGGTAGAATGGTTAGAGAAGAAGCCAAGATAAAAGTTAGAACTCCACTTAGTGAAGCCATAATTGATAGTAGTGTTTATGATAAAATTGGTGATTTAGTTCCTTTAATTGAAGAAGAATTAAATGTTAAAAATATCTTAAGTGAAAAAGATTTAAATAAATATATGAATATTACTTTAAAACCAAATTATAAAGTAGTAGGTAAGTTATTTGGAGCTAAAATTAAAGAATATGAAGAATTCTTACAACAAAAAGATTTAAGTGAATTAAATAAAGAAGAAGTTAAATTTAATGATACGGTAATTACTAAAGAGATGTTTGAAATTAAAATATCTTCTAAAGAAGGATTTAATGTTGGTGTTTTAGATAATTTATTTATCATTTTAAATACTAATTTAACTGATGATTTAGTTATGGAAGGTCATGCTCGGGAATTTGTTTCAAAAATTCAAAATATGCGAAAGAGTAATGATTACGAAGTAAGTGACCGGATTACAATCTATTATCAAGGTGATGAATTTAAAGAAGTAGTCGAGAAGTTTGGTGAATACATTCAAAATGAAACTTTAGCAACATCTATCGAAGAAAGTAATAAATCTACTGAAGAAATTAATGTTAATGGTATTAAAGTTTTAGTTAGTATTGCCAAAGTAAAGTAAATTAAAAACTGGTTAATTTTAAATAATTAATCAGTTTTTTCATCTAATAATACTGCATGAATAACAAGTCTTTTAGTTCCGTTATTAGAACATGTTGATAAAGTTAAGATTTTATCATTTACAGATACGGGAGTATTAAAAGTATAAATACTTCTTTTCGTTATCAAATTAATAAAGTCTTGATATTTTTCATCCGTACTAAAGTTAGCAATTAAATAATCATTGGTGCTTGGTACAGTATAAATTGAAAATATTTGCCATTTATGATTTTCATATAAAGTATCAAATTCAATAATTTGATTTTCTTCTTTAGTATACCAATTAGGATATTTAGTTTTATAAAGAGTTCCAAACATAACTCCGCTGTAGTACATATTATGCCCAAAGATAATCGTATTTTGACTTAAATCAGTAGCATTAGCCCTATAGTCCATAAATATCCAACCACTAGCATCATTCTTTTTATTAAAATTCTTTTTTAAATAATAATCATTATCTTCGGCTTGAACAACTGGGTAGTCAACATTGGTGTTATTAACTTTTAACCAACCGACAGTATCTTCATTCATTTCTAAAAGAGCTGCCATATCATTTTTTAATTTCTTTTCTTCTTTGGGCTTTTCTGGAACTTTTGGTTCTTCCACATCATCTGGCGTTACTATTACCTCAGGTGGAGTAGGTTCTTCAGTGGATTCTTCATTAACTTTTTCTTCATAACTAATAATGGCATTTTGAATATCTTCTTGAATATCTTCTACTTTTTGCATAGAATTATAATTAGAACCAAAAACATAAACTACTAAAGATGATACAATAAATAAGGCAATAAAGATACAAGCTTTAACGGTATTAATATGAATTTGGCCCATTAAATTATCTTCTAAATATTCTTCTGAGTAATCAATTTTAAATTGAATCCCATTTATTTTGGCATTTTTCTTATTAATCTTTTTTAAATATTCAATTAATTCAATATCATTAATATTTTGTTCAATATATATTTTGATTTTTTTTAACCGATATGTATATAATATTTCTAAAATATTTTCTACATCATTTTTATTTAAAGTATTTATATAGATAGTTTTTAAATATTTATTGATGTTAATAAACGCTAGAAAATCATCTTCATCTTCTTTTGAAAAAGGTAAGTTTACTTTAATACTCGTTTTATAATACAAAGAAGAGAAATTTTCTAAATTGTTGTATTTCATAAAATTACTCATAAATAATATTTCGTTTCTAGAAGATACTTTAACTCCTTTTTCATCAAGCATTTCCATTAAATAAGATGGTATATTATATAAAGATACATATTTAATATTATTTGATTTAATAATTTTTTCAACTATTTTATAACTTACGATAGATTCTTCTAAAAGATATAAGTTAGTAAGACTAGGTATATGACTGGCTACATGAATTACTAAAGGAGCAATAGAACTTTCTCTAATAATTAGAGTGTCAATATTATATGATAAAATTAATTCTTTTAAAAAGTTATGAATTAATTGAATATTACTAGCTATATATTCATCACTAAAAACCAGTTCATTTTGACTAATGACATTAGTATTAATAAGACTCTTTTGATCCGTATTAAGCCGATATCTTATTTTAGCATATAATTTGTTATCTTTAATTTGAAATAAAATTTTTATCATACTAACAAACTCCTACTATATATATGATAACACAATTTGACACTTTTTAATAAAAAAATTCAAAAATTTGCAAAAAAAATGTAGATTTTTGTATTTTTATGATATAATGTTGACATAATAGAGAGTAGGAGAGGATAGAATGAAAAAATTATTTGGTTTTATGGTAATGAGTTTAGTGGCAGTTATGCCTTTTACAGTTAAAGCTGCAACAGGTATAGCAGTAAATAGCAGTCAAGATTGTAAGAAAGATGATGCAGGTAATATTACTTGTACAGTACATTATAATATTACTGATTCTGAAGAAAACTTGACTGTTACCTTAACAGAACAAGGAGGAGCTACAATAACTGCTATTAATCAAGCAACTGGATCTGACTGGAGTTTAGTTGGAACACCTAATGAAGTTAATGATGTTTGGACGGTTGTTCTTGCATCACCAGGAACTAGTGGTGAAGGAGATTTATTTACATTTACTTATAAAGCAAGTGGAACTGATGATTGTCGAGTAGTAGTAGCTTTAGGAGAAACTCAAGTTCCAGTAACTCCAGAAACTCCAACCCCAAGTAAACCAGATGAACCAACTGATAATAAACAAACTGGTGCCACATTACCATATATTGCTTTAGGTGCTGTAGTAGTAATTGCTACTGGTGCTTACCTAGCAACTCGTAATAAAGCTAAAATGTACAAAATTTAGTTAAAAATACGGAATTTAACAACCTTTTATCTATGAAAGGTTGTTTTTTTATGGTATAATTTGCCTAGGTGATTTGATTATGGCAGTAGAAAGAGAATTTACAGAACAAGAACTAGTAAGAAGAGAAAAAGCGGAAAATTTAAGAAATTTAGGTATGGATCCTTTTGGACATAGGTTTGAAAGAACTAGTAATTCAAAAGAAATAAAAGAATTATATGAAACTAAAACTAAAGAAGAACTAGAAGAAGAAAAAAATTCGGTTATTATCGCCGGCAGAATAATGAGTAAAAGAAGAAGTGGTAAAGCTGGATTTATGGATTTACAAGATCGCTTTGGTAATATGCAAATCTATATTAGTATTAGTGATGTTGGTGAAGAAGAATATGAATTATATAAATCTTGTGATATTGGTGATATTATTGGGATTAATGGTTGGGTATGTAAAACTAATACGGGTGCTTTAACAATTCATGCGACTAAATATACCCATTTAGTTAAGGCTTTAAAACCACTTCCCGAAAAATTCCATGGTTTAACCGATATTGAAGAAAGATATAGAAGACGTTATGTTGATTTAATAATGAATGATAAATCTAAAGAAATTGCCTTTATTAGGCCAAAGATTATTCGTTGTATTCAAAATTTT
Source organism: uncultured Bacilli bacterium (assembly GCA_947587565.1). Classification (GTDB taxonomy): domain Bacteria; phylum Bacillota_I; class Bacilli_A; order RF39; family UBA660; genus SIG200. Next base: position 10,735 of record CANPYA010000011.1, read on the forward strand.
ATGGATAACCAAGGCTTTACGGAAGTTGAAACCCCAATTTTAACGACTCTTTTAACCGGGGCATCTGCAAGACCATTTATAACCCATCATAATACCCAAGATTTAGATATGTATTTAAGAATTGCTTTAGAACTACCTTTAAAAAGATTACTAGTGGGTGGTATGGAAGCTGTTTATGAAATAGGTAGAGTATTCCGTAATGAAGGAATGGATCCAAAACATAATCCCGAATTTACTTTAATGGAAGCTTATCTTGCTTATTCCGATTTAGAAGGTATGATGGATTTAACGGAGAAGATGTATCAAACTATTGCGAGAGATGTATTTGGTAAAATGACTTATAATTGGTATGGTAATGCAATTAATTTAGATGGTAAATGGAAAAGAGTTAGTATGACTGATGCTATTAAGGAAGCTACAGGAATTGATTTTACTAAAGAAATGAGTTTAGATGAATTATTAGATTTATGTCAAAAACATAATATTCCCGTGGAAGAACATCAAAAAAGTTTAGGCCATATCATCAATTTATTCTTTGAACGTTATGTTGAAGAAACATTAATTCAACCAACATTTCTTTATGGTCATCCAATCGAGATTAGTCCTTTAACCAAGAAAGATCCTAAAGACCCAAGATTTACTCAAAGATTTGAATTATTCATTGGGGGTAAAGAATTTGCTAATGCTTATACGGAATTAAATGACCCAATTGATCAATTAGAAAGATTCGAGCATCAACTAGAAGAAAGAGATTTAGGTAATGATGAAGCTAATGATATTGATATGGACTTCATTGAAGCCTTAGAATATGGTATGCCACCAGCTGGGGGAATCGGTTATGGTATTGATAGATTAGTTATGTTATTTACCGAATCTGATTCTATAAGAGATGTTATTTTATTCCCAACAATGAAACCAAAAGATAATAAATAATAGGCTTTATTGCCTATTTTTTTGTGTTTAAATCGTGAATTATGATAGATAAACGTAAAAAATATGTAAAATTTCTTTAATTTAAAAATAAATGGTGCTATAATTTTTTATAGGAGGAGATTAAGAAAATGACAATAGGTCAAATAATTGGATTAGTAGTAGTATTACTATTAGGATTAGTTGGTGGCTTTTTCATTACAAAAAAATCTAAAAGTCATACAGCAGCAAAATGGTTAGGACTATTTATTTTAGTAACAATGGGACTAACATGGATATTTACAGGTGGTGTTTTTCAAGGAACCCAATTCTATGATTATCCAGTAACAAGAGAAGGTTTAACTGATATTGCTAATGCTTTCTATAATGCCATTTATTTTGCTGGCGATAAGTTAATATTCTTAGTTGTTTTAGGAGCTTTTTATGGCTTACTAAGTAAGAATAGAGGCTACAACAAATTAGTTGGCAGAATTGCTGAAGTATTTACTGGTCATGAATATCTATTTACATTTATTGCATCACTTTTAATTACTATTATGACAGCTACATTTACACAAACATTTATTGTTTTACTATTTGTACCATTCATAATTAGTATTGCCTTAAGAATGCATTTAGATAAGATTACCGCATTTGCTTTAACATTTGGAAGTATGCTTGTTGGTTTAACTGGAACACTTTATGGTGGGGAAGGATTATTTTGGTTTAATACTTATACCCAAACAGAATTTGCGAATGGTTTATTATATCGTTTAATTGTTTTAGTAATTGCATATGTATTATTTAATTTCTTAACAGTTATGCGGATTAAAAAATTAAAAAGAAACCATGTTAATGAAGAAGCAGAAGATCCATTTAAAATGGAAAAATATGATAAGAAGGCTCATGCTTGGCCAATTAGTGTAATGTTTATTTTAATGTTCATCTTAGTAGTTTTAGGTTATGTTGATTGGAAAGATATCTTTAATATTACTATCTTTGATACTTTCCACAATTGGCTATTAGGAATTAAGATTGGTGATTTTGCTATATTTGAAGCTATACTTGGTACCCAAAGTGCTGCTTTTGGCAAATGGGGCTTTGTTCAAAATACTTCAACAACAATTCTTATGGGTGTATCTTTAATGATATTCTTTGGTTTAATTGTTGCCTTATTAAATCATCGCTCTTTAGGAGAAGTTGTTACTAACCTAGAAGATGGTGGTAAAAAAATGTTTAAGAGTACCGCTATGTATGTTGGTGTTTATGGTCTTATGTTAGTAGCATATATGAGTCCATTTATTCCAACTATCGTTAATATGATATTCCCAACTATTAAATCATTTAATCCATATTTAGTTAGTGCTGTTGCTTTTGTATCTAATATTCTTCATACAGATTTAGGATTCACTGGCTATGTTGTTGCTAATTACTTTATGAGTGCTTATCAAGGTAGTTTAGAAGTTATTCATACAATATTTACAACAAGTTATGGATTTGCTGGTATGTTTGTTCCAACAAGTGGTTTACTACTAATCGGTTTAAGTTATTTAGATATTGATTATAAAAAATGGTTTAAACATATTTGGTTATATGTTGTAGGAATGCTTGTTATTCTATTAGTCTTATTTACAATAATGACTTATATTTAAGGAAGTAGCAATACTTCTTTTTTTTCAATATAAAAATGATAGGGCTTTAAACTCTATCATTTTTCTTTACCTAATAATTTTAAACCAACTTCATTAACAGGTCCAGCCCCAATAGTAATAACTAAATCATTATCTTGGATGGTTTCTTTTAAATAAGTAACTATCGCATCAAAACTTGGTAAATATATAACATTAGGATTATCTTTTTTAATTAAATCTACTAAATCATCTTCTTTAACATTGTAGATATTTATTTCTCTGGCGGGATATATCGGTGCAATAATAACATTATCAAATTCTTTTAAAACATCCGCAAACTCCTCTAAATGTTCTTTTGTTCTAGAATAAGTATGGGATTGAAATATGGCGTAATTTTGATGACATTTGATATTTTTAACCGATTCTAAAGTTGATTTTATTTCTGTTGGATGGTGAGCATAATCATCATAGACTAAAATATTATCTTTATAAGTACCTAAAAGTTCAAATCTTCTTTCCACCCCTTGATATTCTTCTAAAGCCTTTTTAATATACTTTTTATCAATATTATATAATATGGCAATAGAAGTACTAGCTAAAGCATTATAAATGTTATGATGACCTAAAACATTTAAGTGAATATTTAAAAATAATTCATTGTTGTAATAAATATCAAATACTGGATGACCATAATCATCAAAAGTAATATTTTTAGCCATTACCATGGTTTCGTTATCAATACCATAAGTTAAAATATTAACATTTTTAGAATAACTTAAACTCATTGTATTATGATCATCTTTATTTAAAACTAATTTACCATTCTTCGGTAATAATTTAGTATATTTCGTAAAAGATGCCTTAATATTATCAATATTACCAAAATAATCTAAATGGTCATTATCAATATTTAAAATAACTTCACTAGTGGGATAAAAACTTAAAAAACTATCCTTATATTCACAAGCTTCCATTATAAAGTATTCTTTAGAACCTACATAGTAATTAGTTTTTAATTTGGGAATAATGGCGCCGATTTGAATAGTAGGTTTTTTATCTGCTTCTAGAAAGATACTGGCAATCATGCCAGTTGTTGTTGATTTACCATGAGTACCTGAGATGCAAATAACATTTTCATAATCTTTTGTTAAAAGTCCTAAAAATGCACCGCGTTCATAAATTTCTTTTTTTAGTTCCCGAGCTTTTTTAAGTTCCGGATGATTTTCGCTAATCGCTGCCGTATAAACAACAATGTCGGCATCATTTACTAAGTTTGCATCTTCTCCAATTAAAACTTTAATCCCTTTTTCTTCTAACATAACAATGTTTTTAGAATATGAAGCATCACTTCCGGTAATGTGTGCTCCTAAAGCATGAAGTATTTCCGCAATACCACTCATGCTAATTCCCCCAATACCAATTAAATGAATATTTTTATCTTTAAACATCTAATTCACCTTCACTTAAATATATTATAATATTCTTTAAAATATATAGCAATAAAGAAAAAATATTTGCCTGCCATAATTTGACAAATTTTGACTTGTCAAACGAACAAAAAAATTTTAAAAGTCATAAATTTTTGAAAACCTAGGTATAATCTTAGTAGAATGTTTTTTTTGAAAATAATTTGCAAAAATATTTTTTGAAAACTTTACAATTTTAAAATTTTTTGTAAAAAAAACATTGATTATTTTATTCGTTTGTAGTTATAATGGAGATGTAGTTTAGGAGAGGTAAATAATGACAAAAGAAAGTGTTTTAGAAGACCTTATTGTTGTTAAGAGAAGTGGCCAAAGAGTCCCATTTAACGATACTAAGGTAGCAATTGCTATTAAAAAAGGTTTTGATAGTGTTTATGAAGAATATGATGAAAAGATTGTTAATAAGATTAAAGAAAAAGTTTTAAAGACAATCGAAAAAGATTATGCCGAAAGAAAAACAATTGGCATTGAAGAAATTCAAGATATTATTGAAAAAGAATTAAAAAAACAAGATGAAGCAGTTTATAATTCTTTCTCAGAATATCGGATTAGAAGAGCAGCATCAAGGGAAACGTTCGTAGTGAAGCAACAACATAAATTTGTTAAAGCTATTGAATCTTTAGGATTAAAAAGTGCTAAAGAAGAAAATGCAAAAAGAGAAAATGCTAATGTTGATGGTGATGGCCCAATGGGGACCATGTTACATTTTGGTTCAACTGTTTCAAGAGAATTTGCGAAAGCTTACTTAATGGATGCCAAATATGCAAGAGCTCATGATGAAGGTGCTATTCACATTCATGACTTAGATTTCTGGGCTATGGGTACGACAACTTGTAACCAAATTGATTTAGATAAATTATTTAAAAATGGTTTTACAACTGGTCATGGTTATTTAAGAACTCCAAATGATATTATGAGTTATGCCGCTTTAGCAGCCATTTGTATTCAAGCTAATCAAAATGATCAACATGGTGGCCAAAGTATTCCAATGTTTGATTATTATATGGCACCTGGAGTTAAGAAAACTTTTAAAAAGCAATTAAAACAAATGTTATATGATTATTTAGATTTAGAAGGTTTTCTAGGTGAAATTAATTTTGATGATGTTGTTAAAATAATTAATGATTTAGAATCAATTGAATTTGATTATAAAGAAGTATTTAAAGAATATCTTACTAGTGAAAGATTAGAAGAATTATTTAAGAAAGCTTATGATAAAGCCATGGCTAAAACTGATAGAATAACTTATCAAGCCATGGAAGCATTTATTCATAACTTAAATACCATGCATTCAAGAGCTGGAGCTCAAGTACCATTCTCTAGTGTTAACTTTGGTACTGATGTAAGTCCCGAAGGCAGAATGGTTATTAAGAATTTCTTACTAGCTACTGATGCTGGTTTAGGTAAAGGTGAAACACCTATCTTCCCAATCTCAATCTTTAAATTAAAAGAAGGAGTTAGTTATAATAAGGAAGATCCTAACTATGATTTATTCAAACTTGCTTGTAAGGTATCGGCAAAAAGATTATTCCCAAATTTCTCATTCTTAGATGCTTCATTTAATAAACCATACTTAAAAGAAGGAGATCCTAAAACAGAAGTATGTTATATGGGATGCAGAACCAGAGTTATTGGTAATGTCGTTGATCCTGAAAAACAAATTACACCGGGAAGAGGTAACTTATCATTTACCACGATTAACTTACCAAGATTAGGTATTAAATATGGTATTTGTGAAGGTAAGAGAGATAAAGCTGATATGAAAGGCTTCTATGATGAATTAAATGATTTAATGGATTTATGTAAAGGTCAATTATTACAAAGATTTGAAGTTCAATGTAGTAAGGGTGTGGAAAACTTTAAATTCTTACTAGGAGCTCATGTTTGGTTAGATTCCGAAAAATTAGAACCAGGAGCTAAAATAAGAAAAGTTTTAAAACATGGAACATTATCTATTGGTTTCATTGGTCTTGCCGAATGTTTAAAAGCTTTAATCGGAGAACATCATGGAGAATCTGAAAAAGCTCAAAAATTAGGTTTAGAAATAGTTAAATTTATGCGAAAGAAATGTGATGAATATTCTGAAGAAATGAAATTAAACTTTACTTGTCTTGCAACACCTGCTGAAGGTTTAAGTGGTCGTTTCGTTGGTATAGATCGTTCAATTTATGGTAAAATTAAAGGTGTAACGGATAGAGAATATTATACTAATTCATTCCATGTACCAGTTTATTATCACACCACAATTCAACATAAACTAGAAATTGAAGGTAAATATCATCCATTAACAAATGCTGGTCATATTTCTTATATTGAAATTGATGGGGATACCGCTAAAAATGTCGAAGCCTTTGAAAAGATTATTCGGATAATGCATGATAGTGATATTGGTTATGGTGCTGTTAACCATCCAGTTGATCGTGACCCAGTTTGTGGTTATGTGGGAGTTATTGGTAATGTTTGTCCAAGATGTGGACGGAAAGATTTCGAAGGGGTACCGGTTGAAACAATAAATCATTTAGATTGTAATTGCTAAATTATAAATAGAAAATAAGGAGGAGGAAAATATTTATGGAAGAAGCAAAAGAAAAAAGGGTTAAAATGGTTGGTGAAGGAGTAGGATTCGAAAGAATCAGAAGAATTACAGGTTATTTAGTAGGAACAACTGAAAGATTCAATAATGCTAAAAAAGCAGAAGAAAAAGATCGTGTTAAACATACTGGTTTAAATGTAGAAAAAGCAGCTTAGTAGGTTATTATGAAAATTAGATTAGCAGCACCTTTGCAAGGCGATAGTGTTGTTGATGGATTTGGCGTTAGGACAGTTATCTGGACACAAGGTTGCTCCCATAATTGTCCTTTTTGTCAAAATCCCCAAACACATAGTTTTACGGATGGCGAAGAATATGATGTTGAAGAAATATGTGCTGAATTAGATGCTTTAGAAAATCAAAATGGTATTACTTTAAGTGGAGGAGATCCCCTATACCAAATTGAACCAGTAGTAGAAATTGCCAAACACGCTAAAGAAATTGGTTTAAATGTTTGGTGTTATACTGGATTTACTTATGAAGAAGTTTTAGAAATGGGTAAGAAAAATCCTAAATATTTAGAACTTTTAAATTATTTAGATGTTTTAGTTGATGGTTTATTTGTTAATGAATTAAAAGATTTAGATTTATTATTTAGAGGTTCTAGTAATCAAAGATTAATTGATGTTCCTAAAACTTTAAAGAGTAAAAAAGTAGTAGTGATACCTGAAAGTGATGGCATCTATGAAGGTTATCAAAATAAAAAAGAAAAATTGTATATTTAAATGGAAAATCTTTCTTTTTTTGATGCAATTAAAAAAAATTCTAAAAAATGTTGACTGGGGGGGGTAATATTTTATAATAAAAACAGAATAGGTAGAGAACTTATTCTGTTTTAAATTGA
>CANPYA010000012.1 GCA_947587565.1 uncultured Bacilli bacterium
TATTTTACGGTACTTTAGTCTTAAATATATTTTTTTAATTCACTACCGGGCTTTTTGAATTTAATTCAGTCAATTTTTAAAAAAAGGCACCATTACCCAAGTGCCTTTTCATTCGTAGAGTAAACCTCTACATTACTATATTGAACAATTATTTTAAAATTATACATTTTTTTATTATTTTTCAGTAACTTTAACAAATCTAACACTTTGCATAATTTGTCTTACTGTTGGTTTATCATTATCATCTGTTGCAACTTTAGATATTTCTAAAACATTATCATAACCGGCGATTACTTTACCAAAAGCTGCATAATTACCATCTAAATTGCCAATATTATCATTGCTATTAACACAAATGAAGAATTGACTACTAGCGGAATTAAAATCTTCCGTTGTATCTGGGTTTTGATCATCAGCTCTGGCCATAGAAACCACACCTTCTTCATGTTTTAAATTATTTTCCACACCATTGGCTGCAAATTCGCCTTTGATTGTTTCATCACTTCCACCAGTACCATTGGCAAGGGGATCACCAGTTTGAATCATAAAGTCTTTAATTACCCGATGGAATAATAAATTATCATAAAATTTTTCACTAACTAACTTTTGAAAATTAGCCACTGTAATCGGCGCAATATCGGGATATAATTCAATTAAAATAACTTTATTTTTATTTGTTAAGATTTTAACATAATTAGTTACTTCTTCCGTTTCTTCATAATGATAGCCTTCTATATCGCCTACTGTATAGTCACTACCACAGCCGCCTAAAAACAAGCAAATTCCTAATAGTAAAATAAGATATAACTTTTTCATTTCTTCACCTACAATTATTATAATATATTAAATAAAAAAGTTCATCAATTATTGACAAACTTTCACAAACTTTATTCGAAAACTACTTGTAATTATTCCTATCCTAGGGTATACTTACTATAGGAAGCGTGAGTTTCACGCCACCTATGTTTTGTTTAGGTTGACGCTACCTTAGGGTAATTCCTAAAGAGGCGTCTTTTTCAATTAAAACACATATTATGTATAATAAAAGAAAAATTATTACTAACAATACTTTATTCCAATTTCTTGCTTTCATAAACATTCCTCCTCTCAAGATTATTTACAACCAAAACCCCGAGTGTGAGAAAGAGGTGGCGCCACTCAAGCACTTCCTAAAAAACATTCTGACACAATTTTTACTTAATGACAAGACTTTCGACAAATCTTGTCATTTTTCGACATTTTATAACAAAATTCGTCAAAGAAAAAGTTCATCTTTTAAGACAAACTTTTATTAAATAAATTAATTTTTCTTTTTAGTTTTAACTGCAGTACCATAAGCAATAATTTCCGCAGCCCCACCCATAACTGTTGAAGAACCATAACGAATATTGATAATAGCATCCGCACCTAGACTTTCGGCTTCATCAACCATTCTTTTAGTAGCCATTTTTCTGGCCATCGCAATCATTTCCGTATAACCAACAATTTCACCACCAACGATAGTTTTAAGACCGGCCATAAAATCCCGACCAATATTTTTAGATTGCACAATTTGACCTTTTACTAATCCTAACACTTCCGTAATTTCTTCATTAGGTAAATAATCAATATTTACTAGCTTCATCTTCTTCACCTCCTAAAATTTCTTTAATTCTAACTACTAAATTATAAAATATACCAAATACTAGTATTCCAAAAATAAATACTATTAATATGAATACTGGCCAAGGACAATTATCATCTAATGTAAATTGCAAATAACATAGAACTGCTAAAATAATAATAAAGATAGCATTAAAAATTAAACTGGAAAGTACAGCTCCAAAAATTTGCTTCTTTTTACTACTTTTTACATTCTTCATCGTAAATCCCTCCTTATTTAAAATGCGGACATTTTGAAAATATTTATCAATTTTAATCTCATTAAATTCTATTTTCGCATCAATTATTTCTTCACATAATTTTTTAATAGTTAAATATTTCTCTTCAACTACATTAATCTTTTGAATTCTTTCTTTTAAACAGTCAGTTAGAGATAATTCTTTATTATTTAACTGATATATTTCTTTTATCGGCACATCTAATTCTCTTAAAAATTTAATAACTTTTAATTTATAAATATCTTCATCAGTATAAATTCTATAACCGTTCTCTTCTTTTCTTCTAGGACTAAGTAAACCATTTTCTTCATAAAAACGAATACTTTTTTTAGAAAGTCCCACGATATTTTCGACATCACTTATGAGCATATTTTTTCTCCTTTCCACTTTAATATAAACTATTCCCTTAGGTTAAAGTCAAGAAAAAAATCTTTCCATAAAAAGAAAGATTAATTACCAACTTTAGATTTAACTTTAATGGCTCCTTTATCACATTTATTACCCCAAGCATCGATGAGTTCCCCATCTTTATAAACACAAATTCGCTCGCAGTTATTAGCGCACCCTTTGCATTCTAAACCTTTAGTTTCAAAAGTTACATCTTCAATATTAAAATCAAATTTAATTTCTTTAGCTTTTTTACTCATAATGGCTACTCCTAAAGCGCCCATTAAATGGGAATTTGCATCTACAATTATTTTTTCGCCAGTGGCTTCTTCAAAGGCTTTAATAACCCCAACATTTTTGGATACGCCACCTTGAAAAACTATCGGTGCACTAATTTTTTTACCCTTACCAACATTATTTAAATAATTATTAACTACCGCCTTACATAAACCCGCCACAATATCTTCTTTTTTATGGCCCATTTGGGCTTTATGAACTAAATCACTTTCGGCAAAAACTGTACAACGAGCGGCAATATTAGTCGGATTCTTACTTTTTAAAGCCAGTTCCCCAAATTCTTCTACTTCAAGTCCTAATCGATGGGATTGACTAGATAAAAATGAACCGGTTCCGGCAGCACATAAAGTATTCATCGCATAATCTACCACAATTCCGTTATCAATAATAATTATCTTAGAATCTTGGCCACCTATTTCAAATATGGTATGTACGTCTGGGTATAAAGACAAAGTTCCAATTGCATGGGCCGTTATTTCATTTTTAACAACATTGGCTCCTAGCATAACCCCAATAAGTTTTCTTGCTGAACCAGTTGTTCCTACTCCTACTACTTCATATTTTCTTCTATTTAGTTGTTCTTTTAAAGTATGCACTACTTTTTTTACTGCATTAATTGGATCGCCTTCGGTCCATAAATATTCTTGGGCAAGTATTTTATTATCTTCATCTATTATAATTCCTTTAGTAGAAATTGAACCAATATCAATTCCCATATATGCTTTCTTCATTATTACTTAACTCCTTTACGCATCATAATCATATCATAAAATGCTTCTAATCTGGTATTTATACCAATATCACTAGTTTGCGTATCAAAACTAAAATAAATAATTGGTATTTTATAATCTTCACTAATTCTTTGTAAAACGGGCATCGTATCTATTTCGGGCGTACATCCAAAACTTTTCACATGAATTATTCCATCACAACCATCTTTTGCATAATCAATTGCTTTCTTTATTGTATACATAGATGTTGCACCCATATCATATTTAGCATAATTTTTGATACTTTGTTTAACTTCTTTCGCCGTATTATGCACAACCGAATTCGATATATTCATCCATCTTTCCACGATTATTCCTCTTTTAGCTAATTCTTTTTCCATATAATGATTACTATATTCATCCATAATCGTATAATATTCGCCAACTATACCCACTTTTAGAGGATTCTTTGGCTTATTAACTTCCAATTTTTTTAATTTACGCATATAAAGTTTATAAATATAAGATAATTCTTTTTTATCATTAATATCTCTTAAATCTTCTAAAAATTCTTGATGTAATTTTTCAAAAGAACCATCTTCTACTTCAAAGCCCACATTCATTCTGATAAAATCTTCAACTTTATCGATAACTTCGACCATTTTTATGGCAAGCATTGTGGCTTGGGCAACTTTTTTCACATTAATCTTGGGATTTATCTTTTTAAATTCATCATAAAAGGTTAAAGGATTACCAAAAGAAGCATTCGCCATGTTGATAAATTTAACATCATAACCTAAATCTTTTAAAATTTGTTCATGTAATTCACCATAATAACTTAACCGACAAGTGCCACCAATTTGAATTAAAGTATTGGCACCCTTTTCAATCGCTTCAATATAGCCACCTAAATTATATTTAAAAGGGGTACAAACAAAATCCGGCGAATATTTAGCTCCCAGTTCTAGAGTTTTCTTTGTTATCGGTGGCGCATAAACATATTCACAGTCAAGGCCTTTCGTAATAATATGTTCAATGGCGACATTATAAGAACCTAAATGCGGAAAATTAACTTTCGCTTTACTCATAAGTTTCACTTTCCTTTCTAAGTTTTATAATATCGACAAAACTTTCGAGTCTTGTTTCCATTCCCGCCGTACCTTCTTGACCATCTAAAATTAAATTGATAATCGGTTTTTCTTTAAATTTGCGAATGATCATTTCATTAACTAAAGAATCGGGTCCACATGGAAAAGAGGAAACCAAAATAATCCCATCAACATTATCTTTATATATTTCAATCGCACCGACGAGTTCCTTATTGAAAGTCCAAGGTAAAGTCTTACTGATTAATTTACTTTTCTCTCGCGCCAATTTTTCCGGCGCTACACAAGCCAAAATTGGTGTACAATCTAACTCTTTTAACGTATTAATTATTGGTTCACCAACATATTTATCATAGATATTATAAGGATGGGAAACAATTAAAATTTTTAAATTAGAATTATTTAATAATAATTTTTGATTGTTAATTTCTAATAATCTGGTCGTTTTTTCGGCTTGCTTAGCAATATAATAAGCTTTTAATACTTGGGCTTTATTTTTACCTAAAAATTTACCCATTTTTAAAAACGCTTTTAATTCCGTTTCTTTATTATGCACATCAATACTATAATATAATATCTTTAAATCTTTTTCTCGATAAGTATTATTAACAACATCATAAATGGCTTGAAATTTCGAACAAACGACATTTTTTGAATTACCAAAGGAAGCTACTCTGGGAATAAATATATAATCACATTTATCAATTAAGTAATCAACATGACCCATATAAATTTTACTCGATAAACAGGATTCATCAATTGCATGAGCATTACCTCTTTTTAAAATATCTTTATTAGTTTCGGGACTAACAATATAATCAATTCCTAATTCTTCAAAAAAAGTTTCCCATAGCACATGATAACGATAATATAAAAAAGCTCTAGGTATCCCGATGGTCATATACATTCAACTCCTTAACAATTATTATAACATAAAAAAAGAAAAAGACTTACATTTTTAAGTCTCCTTTTAAGGTATATTCTCCAATTCTTTGTAACTCTTCTAAAATTCTTTTTCTTGCTTTGGTATTAGTATGCCAATTTAATTTATTATATTCACCACTGACACCATAAATATCAATTTTATTTAAGGGATAATTTAAGGCATCCGCACACATTAAAGCTCTTCTTCCTAAATAAGATTTACAAATTATTAAAATATGTTTATATTTGTTTAAGTCTTGTAAATATTCTTTAACATATACTAAATTTTCTTTAGTATTAGTGGCTCTTTTTTCTAAAACAATATTTAAGGATAAATTTAATTTATTAATTTCTGCATTTATTATTTCAGCTTCAGTACTAGTAATATCGGCATTTACTAAACCTTTATTACCACTTATAACAATTAAAGTATCTTTATCAATTATATTTTTTTTAACCATTTTTTTAATTTCTAAAGCTACCTCATGATATAAATTATTTCCTAAAACAATAACTAAATCATATTTTTTTAAATCTTCTATATCTTTACCAATAAATAAAAATTCCGTTATTTTTTCAATTGTGTCATTAGACATTTATTATCTTCCTTTGCCATTACTAGCATTATAATTATATACTTCATCAATATTTCTTATGTGTCCTTTATCTTGTAATTCATCTAAAGCAGTCTTTAAAATATCTTCGGATACTTCTCTATCTAATCCTTTAGTATCTAAATATAAAGTAGTTGGTAATTTACTAGGATTTTTTCTCGTAATCTTCTTAAATATAGGTTTACTTTTATTAATAGTTTGACTTTCTCTTTGATATTCTTCTAAATGATCAGTTACATAACTTTGAATTAACCAATATAAATCATCATTATATGTTGTTCCATTAAGATTATCTTCTTTAAAATATTCATCATAGTGATCAATCATAACTTTTAAATTATGACCAAAGTTTACCATCATAAAATTAGTTAAATAAGCATCTACATAACCATGAAGTTCAGATGTAACTTGATTTCTTTTTAAATAATTAAAAAAATTATGTAGATTAATTCCTATTAAGGGAATTAAAGTATAATCTTCTAAAACTTGAAAATATCTTGGTCCTAATTCCTCATTAGTTATTAAAATATTATAAAAATTCACATCAGGCATTATTACCACCTAACTTTCTAACTAAATAAGCATCTAACATATCATACTCAGCTGATGTTAAATCATTATTTAAAATGCATTGTTCACCTTTCATCTCATAAGCTGAGGCCATAACATCATCATCAATAGAATAAATAATATATTTTTTTTGAAAATCTAAATCATAATGCATAAACAAAATTTTAGCTCTAACTTTGTTACCTTCATTATCATAAAGTTCAACATTTTGCATACCATCACCTATCATAATTTTAAACTTTTTAAAATAGATTGTAAACAAATTTGCTTTAATATTTACTTTTACTTGACAAAAAAATCGATTAACGACTTTTTCCTTTTTCTTCAACTTCACTAATGTTTAATGATTCATTTAGATTACGTCTTTCTTCATATAACATTTTAATTATTTCTAATCTGTTAACATAACAATTGCGCATTTCATCAAAAATATAAATTGCTGATAAATCATATAAATTAACGGCACCCATCATCCCATCAGATAACTTAGTAGCTTCGATTTCTAAAACTGGAGTTTTATCATAATAAAATAATTTTTCATTACCTTGGGACCAGAACACTTCTTTATGATGACCTCCTCTTACTTTGTCTTTTGGTCTTACATAACCGGTATTGACTATATCCGCAATTTGGTTAAAGCCAGTCTTTCGATAAATATGTAAATTATCTGTTGCTAATTTATAAGGTCTATCTTTTCCTAAACCTAAGCCATCATTAAATACGCGATTTCTAGCATCAACTATTCTTTCATCATCCATTTATTTCTGTCTTCTCCTTGGAATTAACACTTACATAATTACTAATATTTCCTTCACTATCTTTAATCCAAACATAATATTTTTTATGTTCAAAAATAGAAATAGTCGCTTCATTATCATTTATTTTATGCCAACAAATCGCATTTTTAGTCGGAGCCGTTCTTGTTGATTTAGCACAATATTCTTTAGCTTCGCCAGAAGTTTTAATAGTTAATTTACCATCTGCAATATCAATAGATTCAATTTGCGCACTCATATCTTCATCTACTTTAACATAATAAGAATCACTTTCATTATTTGGTAAAATATTTATGGTTACTACTACAGTAAACACAATTAAGACAATAACACCGGCGACAATTATAAAAGTTGTTAAATTATTATTAGTATTTTTATTTTTCTTTTGCATTATTTTTCCTCCACATAATCTTTAAATAATTTATTATAAATTGGTTTTACTAATTCACCAATAACAAAGGTTAAGAAACATATTCCTAAAGTAACTAAGATACTTACAAGAGGAATATCTGATACAACAAAGAATTTTTTTAAACCCGTAGTTAAAACAATAATTTGAATAATAAATATAGCTCCAACACCAAGGGATAATCTTTTATTAGAAAATATTTCTTTGTTTAAAACTGAATGTTTTAGATTACGGCAAGAGAAAGAGAATAACAATTCATGAGCAATTAAGAAGATAAATAATAAGGAACTTGCCACATTGACATCTTGAACTTTAGAATAATAAATAAAGATACTTAACATTATAGCGGATTTAATAATGGCTCCGATTACAATTTTGGAAGTTAAGAATGGAGTAAAGAATGTAGTGTTATTCCGATTAGCGGGAGTATTATCCATGACATCGCTTTCACTTTTTTCAAAAGCTAACATAATGGCAGGGATTGAATCAGTTACTAAGTTTAACCATAAAAGTTGTAAAGTTGTAAACATTTCCATATTCATAAGCATTGAAACAAATACTAAAATAACTTCCACAATATTACCAGCGAGTAAGTATAAAATTACTTTTTTAATATTAGCAGTAATTCTTCTTCCTTCTTCAACACCATCAACAATGGTTGAGAAACTATCATCAACTAAGATACAATCGGCAACCTTTTTAACTACTTCGGTTCCGGTAATTCCCATACCAATACCGATATCAGCTTTTTGAATGGCAGGGGCATCATTAACTCCATCACCAGTCATGGCTACAACTAAACCTTGATTTTGTAAAGATTCCACAATCCGCAGTTTCGTATTTGGTGATATTCTCGCATAAACTTGATAATAATTAACCGCTTCTTTTAGTTCTTCATCACTCATTTTATCGACTACTTTACCTTCAATGGCTTTATCATCAACATCAATTATTCCGACTTGTTTCGCAATAGCTCTGGCTGTATTAATACTATCTCCTGTAATCATAATTGGTTTAATTCCGGAATGTAAACAAATGGAAATAGCATTTGGTACACTCTCTCTTGGGGGATCCATCATCCCAATTAAACCAATAAATATCATATCTTGTTCCACTTTTTCTAAATCGTTATATTTATAAGCAAATGCTAACATTCTTAAAGATTTTTTGCTCTCTTCTTTTTCAATATCAAATATTTTATTCTTTATCTCTTTAGTCATATCTTTAATTTTGCCATTAACTATATATTTAGTCGAATTATTTATAATTGAATCTAAACTACCTTTAGTGAAAACATATTTTTCGCCTTCATATTCATTAACGGTACTCATCATTTTTCGATCAGAATCAAAAGGATATTCTTTAATTCTTTTAATAGTTAATAAATTATTACTTTTTTCTAAATATTTATAAATTGATACTTCAGTTTCATCACCAATATATTTATCCTCATTTTTCGTAACATTTTGACAAGCATTAGCGCATAAATTTAATAAGCGATTATTAGGTATTGCATCTTCATCAGTATATAAAGTATCATTAACATAAATTGATTTAACTAACATTTTATTTTGGGTAATAGTTCCTGTTTTATCCGAACAAATAACATCAGTAGAACCTAAAGTTTCGACAGAGGCCATCTTTCTAATAATAACATTTCTTTTGGCCATCGCCGTCATACCAAGTGATAAAATAATTGTAATAATGGAACTCATACCCTCTGGAATCGCTGCGACCGCTAAAGAAATAGATAACATTAAAATATCAAAGAAATCATTTTTCATTAAAAGACCAATGACCATCATAACTAGAATAATCCCTAAAATAACATAAGTTAAAACTTTACTAATTTTATTAACTTTCTTTTGTAAAGGTGTTAAATCACTTTTTTTATTCATTAAACTAGTCGCTATTTTTCCAAGCTCAGTATTCATCGCCGTACTAGTAACTACAACAAAAGCATGTCCATTAACCACATTACAACCGGCAAAAACCATATTTTTTCTTTCATATAATTCTTTAGTTTCTTTAATATCTTCATTATCCTTTTTTATGGCTTTAGATTCACCCGTTAAAGTTGATTCATTTACTTCTAGATTATCTGATGAGATAATTCTAGCATCTGCTGATACATAATCACCGGCTTCTAGTTCAATAATATCACCCACAACTACTTTAGTAACATCAATTGATTCTTTAACACCATCCCTAATAACATAAGTATTAGTAACAAACATTTTATTTAATTCTTCAATCGCTACATCGGCTTTTCTTTCTTGAATAAAACTAAGGATAGAATTAATTACTACAATTACAATAATTATAATAGAGTCAACATAACTTTCGTTTTGAATATAAGAAACTACTGCCGAAAATATGGAAGCAAAAATAAGTAAAATAATCATAAAATCATTGAATTGTTCTAAAAACAAGACAAAATTAGATTTCTTTTTTCTCTCCGTAAGTTTATTTTCCCCATTTTCACTAAGTCTTTTCGCGGCTTCTTCCTTACTTAATCCTTTTTCACTAGTATTTAAACGTTTATAAATTTCTTGAATGCTTTCCTCGTAAACTTCTTTTTTTTCATCACTTTTCATGAGTTCACCTTCCTACTATATAAGACGCTATAAAAAGAAAAACTAATAGAATAATTCCAATTATAGCAAAAACTGTTAAGACATTAGTTAAGACATAATGTTTATCATCTTTTAATAGACAACCACAATGTCTACAATAAATATCCCCATCTTTAACTATACTTTGACAATTTAAACAATTTTTCATAAATCACCTAATTTTTCATTTAATATCTTGATTATTTCCCAGCTACTTTTTTGTAAATTATAGCCATGTAAATAATAATCATGTACTGCTTCCGCAATTGTTTCTAACACATTTATTTCATTATCTTTATTTTTAACACTAGCATATTTCGAAATAGTATTAGTAAACTCTTCTTTACTTAAATGCATATTATAATTTTGATTATAATTATTAATCGCTGTATCTAATATTCCACTCGCAAACTTACCACTTTCAAAATCTTCTACCACATTATTTATTTGATTTTCATTTTCTTTTGTTACATAAGTAATACCATCAATATTATTTTCTTTTAAATAAATAGCAAATGTTAAATAATGTCCTAGTTCATGAGCAATCGCTGATTCAAATGTCGCATCTTTAACATAATAGTTTTCCCCAACTACACTTTCCACACCTTTATCTAAAATATCCTTATTTAAGTAATAATAACTATTAAGTAAAATTTGGGTTTTATTAACTTTATTATATTTATTAAGACTATATTTAACATTTACAAATTGGTACATTGGTTGAAAATAAGCAATATATTCCGAATTAGTTTCAGCATTAGTAATTGTGATATTTGTTAAATATCCTTGCATTTTGGGAAACAAATTGTACATTTTTCTAATAACTTCATCAATTTTTTTCGCTTCATCATAATCGACATCACAAAATAAAACACTGGCAATTTGATAATCTTCTTCTAAGTTATATTCTAATAATCTTAATTCCGTATCATTATTACATGTATATATTTGTTTACTAAAATCCTTTTTGATAAATTCTATAGCATCATCATAAGAATTAACAATTTTTTTACCATATTGATTATCTGTTTTAATAACTGACGTTTGATAACCATAAACATAATTAACTACCTGTTTTTTTAAATAAATTAATGGTTTAAATAAATCTTCACCCCGAATAAGAAGCATACCAACAAATAAAATAATTCCTAAAGATAAAATTGTCGTTAAAGTAGTTAATCTTTTATTTTGTTTAACAACTCCACCTTTGTTAATTGTAGCAATATTGGATTCATCTTTTAAAAAGTTATAACCCTTAGCAGTCCACTCCCCACATTGACTACAAAAATTATCATTTTCTTCTACTTCGGCATTACATTTCGTACATTTCATATCAATACCTTACCTTATACATATAATTATAATATTTATCAATACTTGAAGTCAATTTACAAATAAAAAAAGGTAAGAAATTTACCTTTTTTGACATTAATCAATATTTATTAATTCGTATTCTCTACTGCCAAGACCAAGTCTTTCAGCTTCTTCAACAGTATGAATGGCATGTTTTTCTTCCATTCTTTTAACTAAAGAAGCCTTTCCTTCATCAGTTGAATTCATAACTGTATCATAGCAACATTCATCAATAGCTACTGGATCTGTTGACGCAAAAATACCAACATCAGCCATTTCCGGATCATGAGGATTACTATCACAATCACAATCAATAGAAATATTATTCATGACATTAATATAAACAATATTATCTCTACCCATATAATCCATAACGGCTTCACAAGCTTCGGCCATACTTTCTAAGAAACCATCTTGATCACCAGTATGATTCCACATTTCATCAGGATCACTGGTAATACCAACAGAATGAATCCAAGATTTACCTCTTTTAGAAGCAACACCAATACTCATATTTTTTAAGGCTCCACCAAAGCCACCCATTGCGTGTCCTTTAAAATGCGATAACATAAGCATCGAATCATAATTTGCTAAATGAGCACCAACAATATTTTTACCTTGTAAATGCTTACCATTTTGAACAGGTATTTCCATATCACTTTCTTCATCCATTATGTCGCATGGCGCAATATCTTTAAAACCATGATCTTTAATTGCTTGCCAATGACTTTCGACATCAAATCTTTTACCCCGGTAAGCCGTACAACATTCTACGATAGTACCATTTAATTTGTTAACGAGCCCCTTAATTAAATTCGGATTTAAAAAATTATGACCACCAGGTTCTCCGGTTGAAATTTTTACCGCAACCTTACCTTTCAATTCATGATTTAAGGCTTCATAAATTTTAATTAAGCCTTCACTACTAATATCTTTCGTAAAATAAACTTTTGCTTTTTCCATGACTTTTCCTCCTTTAAAATTTATTTACTTGTTTTAACTTCTAAATATTCACTTGGAACATTAATATTATTATTGTCATATTCTTCTTTTAAATACTTCATAAACGCTCTTTTAACCGCAAAATGATTATCGGGCTTACAGTCAATTTGCACTTTATAAATATAATTATTAGCATTTAATGTTTCAATACCAAGTAAGCCAATATCATTGCGTACTTCTTTCATATTAATAATTTTTTTGTTAACATTTTTTAACATTTTTTCTAAATCTTCTAAAGAAACACTTTTACTAACGGGAAATTCAATAAATAGCACGGTATTATACATACTATGATTAATAACGCTTGTTACCAAACTATTATTTATAATCATTACTTCACCATTATAACCTCTTATTTTAGTAGTTTGTAATCCTAAATCGATAACTTCACCTCGAAAACCATTGATAGTTACAACATCACCTTGCATATAATGATTATCAAATATAATGGCAATACCACTTAATAAATTTTTAATGGTATCTTGAAAAGCTAACCCAATGATGGCTCCAGCAATACCTAATGAAGCAATAATACTCGTTGTTTTAATATCAAAAACATTTAAAACCGCTAGAATAAAGATAACTGCGACAATATATTTAATAATACTTTTGATTAAATTAACAATTGTCTTTTCTCTTTTAATTTGAAATTCTTTTTTATTATGTCCAACTTTGTTAATAATTAAAGATTTATCAACAAGACTACATAATATTTTGTAGATAACAAATGCCGCGATTAAATAAATGATTGGTAAATATATTTTGGGAGAAATATGAATATTTTCAAACATTTTACCACCTATTTACTTTTCTTCTTTTTAGATTTTGTACTTTTTACTTCTTCAGTTTCAATTAATTCTACTTCTTCTACTTTTTCTTCTCTTTTAGATTCTTTTCTAACATTGTTATCAACAATTTTATCATCATTTTTATCTTTATAAACAAAATAACTAACAAAGTCAATTAAACCATAAAGCATCATAAATAAACCTACAATTCCAATTAAATTAGAAAATGCAATTAAATATACTCCACCACCAATAAGAAGTAAACCAACAACAATTAAAGCATAGAATTTACTAGTTCTGTCTGTTGTATAAAAAGTCATGGCAATTCTTCCGATACCCATTAAAATTAGATAACCACCTACGACGATTCTTAATAATAGTTCAATGGCACTAGCTAAAAAGATAAATACAATACCAAGTATTATTGCAGTTATTCCAAAAGCCATTTCATTACGATTAACTACTCCAAGTCTTTTATCTTGAATATAATAATTGGCAGCTTTATAAACCCCAACTAAAATTAAAAGACCTCCAATACAATAAGAAATAAATTTCACTACAGCATTTGGATCAATAAAAATAATTAAACCAAATACAAAGAATGCTAAAGCACTAAATAAATTAAAATTATTTTTTTTCATTATTACCACCTTCTAAATAAATTATACAATTAAATAGTTAATTAATCAATTTATAGTTAAAAAAATCAAGAATTTTTCATCTTGATTATTTTTTAAGTTTCTTATTAATATCGTTTGTATTTTTCCAAATCATTATCATTATTAATGATAACTCAAACATTATTCTTAAGAATAAGTTTCCTAAAATTAATGTAAGTAGGAAAGATACGAAACTTTCAGTTATTAATTCAAAAGATACTAAAGTAATAAAGATAGTTAAAATTAAATAGATAATTTTAATAATGTCTTCAATTAGCATCTTATGAAAGTTGAAAAATTCTTTAATCCATTCTAAATATTTATTAGGCATTTTCTTATCTGGTTTAAAGAATAAGAAATAAACAACTAAACCTCCAACTAAAGCTAAAACTAAAGAAACAATAGTCCATACTGCAGAGCCATTAAATGAACCTAAAAGGCTTGGGTTTGTTTGTTCAATTTGAGGATAATAATCGTACATTAAAGCTACTCCTTTCTAGATTTATTATATAATTAAAATTATTCTTATTCAATCAAAAAATGCTAATTTTTGATATTTTTTTAACTCCTAAAATTTTTTTGTAAAATTTACAAAAAAAGGTTGACAAATGGTGTAAAATCAATTAGGATAGTAATCACCAATTCGAGAAAACCTTGAATTGGTGCTAGTATCACACTAGTCAACCCCTTTTTATTCTTTGAGGTCACTTAAGTGGCCTCGTTTTTTTATGATTTTTTATATTTCTTTTTGATTTCATTCATTGTTAAATCACTTTTAATGCTTCTTGTGAATTTACTTATATCCATTATATTGGCATATTCATCATTTTCTTTAATAAGTAACCAATTATCTTCTTTAAAATTTATTAAAGTCCAACTTCCCTTTAATCTTTCTCCTTTTAAAATAAATTTAATTGCGCCATTTTTTAAGTCTTTGGCGAAGTCTCCTAAAGGTTCATAATAACCACGATCCCAAAGCATTACCGTGCCGCCACCATATTCCCCTTCGGGTATTATTCCCTCAAAATTACGATAACTATAGGGATGGTCTTCCACTCTTACTGCAAGTCTTTTATCTTTTGTATAATATGATGGTCCTTTAGGTACAGCCCAACTTAGTAAAACACCATGCCATTCTAGTCGAAAATCATAATGATCTCTGGAAGCCAAATGATGTTGCACGCAAAACTTTAACTTAGCACTTTTTTCTCTTTTTATTTTTCCCACTGGTTCTTTTGTTTTCTTAAAATTTCTTTTCGTATTATAAGTATTTAATTTCTTCATATTATCACTACTTATAGTTTAACATATTTAATCTAATTTATACTAGGTTTATTTGTCTTGACAATGTATATAATATGTATTGAAGAGAATCACGTTTTATGCTATGCTAAATCTATCAGAGAGTGAAGGAGGGAAAAATGATGGCTAATATTAATATGAGTTTTCGCGTTGATAGAGATTTAAAGAAACAAGCTGATACTTTATTTAAAGAGTTAGGTTTAAATACTAGTGTAGCTTTAAATATGTTTCTAAAACAAAGCGTTAGAGAACAAGCATTACCATTTGTTCCAACTAAAGAAGTTAGTGAAGAAAATACTGAAACTGAAGAATGCATATTATGTAAAAAATATAATAAACCCAATCGAAGATTAAAGAAAGCAATAAAAGAAGCCAACAATATAATAAGTGGTAAAGTTGAATCTATGGCTTATCATAATGTTGATGAACTTTTTGAGGATTTAGAAAATGATAGATTTTAATTTAGTGGGTACTAAATATGCTATACATATAACTTCAAGTTTTAGAGACGGGTATAAAAAAATTAAAAAAGAGGCAAAGATAAAAATAAATTATATGAAATTATTAATAAACTTGCCAATGGCGAAAAACTAGATGCCAAGTATCGTGATCACGCTTTAAATGATAGTAAACAATATCAAAACTGTCGAGAATGTCATATTGAACCGGATTGGCTATTAATCTACCAATATCAAGATAATGAATTAATCATTCTTTTAATGGATACCGGTAGTCATAGCGATTTATTTTAAATTAAAATATGATGTAACCTTATATAAGATTACACCATATTTTTTTTAAACTAATTTTTTATAATAATTATATCTTCTAATTGCGTTTTCTTTTTGATTTTCAAGTAATTCCTTAGCCAAATTAGCATCTTTTATCTTTAAAGCTTTAAATCTAACTTCATTATCTAAAAATTCTTCATACCTATCAAAATCTGGTTCTTTACTATCAATATATAATTTATCTTCTTCTGGTACATAACGCATTAAAATATTATAACCAACATCAACAGATAATTTTTCTTCACTTATTGAACAAGACATACCATCTTTTATACCATGTTCTACACAAGGGGAATAAGCAATAATAATCGCTGGTCCTTGATGATTCATAGCTTCCTTCATTACTTTAATGGCTTGCATTGGATTACTGCCTAAAGAAATACTAGCAACATAACAATTAGGATAACACATCGCAATTTTAAATAAATCTTTTTTAAATGTTTTCTTACCCGCATCAGCAAATTCACAAACTGCCCCCATTTTACTTGATTTACTAGATTGACCACCCGTATTAGAATATACTTCGGTATCTAATACTAAACATTTAACATTTTCATTTTGACTTAACACATGATCAAGGCCTCCAAAACCAATATCATAAGCCCAACCATCACCACCAAAAGCCCAAACAACACGTGATGGAATATATTCTAATAAATCTTGTAAATCATTAGGAATCTCTTTATCTTTTAATTCATTCAAAACTTTTCTCGTTATCTCATGATTATCCATATTATTTAGCCAAAGATTAAATAGTTCTTTAACATCATCTTTAACGGAATCAAGACTTAATTCCATAATTTCTTTAATGCGATTTCTTTTATTTCTGTAAGATGAATGAATACCATAAGCAAATTCGGCATTATCTTCAAATAGGGAATTAGCCCACGGAATACTATAAGGAGTTGAAGGAGCACTACCACCATAAATAGATGAACAACCCGTTGCATTAGCCACTACTAACTCATCCCCAAATAATTGGGTTAAAAGTTTGATATAAGGCGTTTCCCCACAACCAGCACAAGCCCCACTAAACTTAAACTTCGCACTTCTTAAACTAGCGCCATTTAAAGTAAATTTATCTAGCACTTCTGGATTTTCATAACTATCAAAATATTTTTCAACCATCTCTCTATTTTCTTCACTACCACTGCCAAAACTTAAAGCTTTCGTTGGACAATTTTTAATACAAACGCCACAACCAGTACAATCTTTTTCACTTATCGCTAAATAATAATGATATTCTTTGTTAGTAATTAACTCTTTACCAACATTTTCTTTTAAAACCAAAGGTTTAATAACTCCATGCGGACAGAAAATATTACAACGCCCACATTCAATACATTTTTCTAAATCCCAAACTGGTACTTGATAAGCCGTATTTCTTTTTTCATACTTAGTTAAATCCGTTGGAAATGCGCCACTTCGAAAAGGTATTAATTCACTAACCGGTAAAGTATTACCTTCTCTTCTGTTTATCTTATCAAAGATATTATATTCTTTTTCTTCATCATTACTATTAGTAGTAATATTATCTAAAACTT
>CANPYA010000013.1 GCA_947587565.1 uncultured Bacilli bacterium
ACGACAAAACGCCCATTTTCTCTTGAATATTCACAAGTAGATAAAGTAATTAATTTATCCCCATATTGGGCATCGACTCCCGTATCATATTTACTTACCTTTTTAGCATTTTTTACATATTCATTAAATTCATCTTCGCTACTCGCATTAATAAAATAGTAATAACGAAAAACATTAGTCTCATCAGAATAATAAACTCTTGAATAAAAAATGGCTAATATTTCATAGTAGGCATCCTCTTCTAAAGTTGTTAAATTAATAATTTTATGCTCTTCATAAAAATCTTTATCAGCATATTTTATAAGTGGTTCAAACATTAAACCATATTTATTACGATGTCCATATATAAGTAAATTATCACTCGTATTTACATCAACATCTTTATCAAAATAGATGGCTCCGGCAGAGGATTTTTCATTTTTATAATTATGGTTTAAATAAAAATCATTATTGGTAGTTTTGACTATGGGATAATTTATATCGGTTCCTGCAATTTCCAACCAGGAGATAACATTTTCATATTCATTATGAAGTTCCCTTAAATTATTTATTTTTTGTTCATGAATATCGATATCTTCTTTAACATCTATATTATGAAAAGTATTGGAAACATCCTCATAGGTCTTTGAATCCTTATGAGCATTAGTTAATTCAATTATTATATAAGTTGTACATAAAATTATAATTAATATTAATATGATAATTATAATAGTTTTTATTGGCTTTTTAAGTTTTCTCTTGGCCATAATAATTCCCTCTAATCTAAAAAATAGAATTAAGTTTTAACCTTAATTCTACTAACTAATTTATTTTAGTCTTTTTTTAAAACTTTAACTAAACACACACTAGCACATAATACAATCAAACTAGCAAGCCCCACATAACTTGGAACTCCTAATGTCGGAGTACTATCAACTTTAACATCACCTAAAGCGATTACAAATGGTGATAATTCATCTACTTCAACAGTTACTTTACCATCTGTTACAACTTTGGCAAATGTTTCAATTGTCCCATCACTCTTTTTATGTAATACGGTAACATTTTGTCCATTATAAGTATTATCTACATTAAATGATACACTTAATTTTCCTTCATAATTGCCATTTAATTTTACTTCATATGAGCCAAGTACTTTACTGCTTTCTAATTTTTTTACTAATTCTTTATATACATCTGAATTGGTATCTAACTTTTCAACTGTTAAAGTACTATCAATATCTTTTTTACCAACAACTGCTACACCATTATTAGTATCTTCAACACTAGTTTCGTTTAAAACATATTTCTTTGTAAATGTTATTCTATAAACTTCATTACCATCTGCATCATAACCAATATATTCACTAGTACTTTCAGGTTTTAATGCAACACTTTTTTCATCATAAACATAATTAACAGTATAATGTTCTTTAATATCACCATTTGCAGTATGATAATATACTAGTGGAAAATTGACACCAAGACCATCAGGAAATTCTTCTTTATCATATGTTACATCACCAGAAGTAACTTTGACAACATTATCTAAAAACATATTATGAGTAAGATTAAATGTAATGCTATTCTCGCCAAATTCTTTTTTAAATTTATCAAATAATTCAGTACCAGCATAAACTGTTTTACCATCTAATAAAGCTTTATATACATCATAATCATTTATTTTGATTAATAAAGTATTACCATCGATAGAATAATCAAATACTTTACCAGTATAATTATCATTTGCCCATTCAAAATCGACAAAAGTTTTACCATCAACTTCAAGAGCTCTAACATTAGGTACTACTACCATAAAGATTGTTAATAAAAATACAGTCATTAATATTTTTTTCATTTTTTCTTCTCCTTTAAATTAATTTATTTTTAAAATTTTAATTAAAACTTCACTACACACTTTAAATGGGCAAGCCCCTGATAAATATAATATTTTTTCTATCATTTCTACTTTCTATTTTATTTCTCATATCTACAATGTCATTATACTATTTCCTTAAAAATATTGTCAAGATAGATAATTTAAAACAAATTAAAATTTTATTACACATTGTGATTTAGTTTATAGTTAGTATTAAATTTGTCTACTATTTTAGCTATATCATCATCACAAAGTTGATCATCAATTTGTTTATAAAATATTCTAGTTGTATCTAAGGCTCCAAATGAATCAATGGCCAATAAAGTACTATGTTTTTTAGAAGTTAACAATTGATCAAATGGTATTTTTCTTCGCCAATGTTCAATTATTCTTCTTTTTATTGTATTATTGGACATACCAATATAAACTTGGGAATAATTATCTAAAACCATTATATATATTCCTGATATATTATTAACTTCGTTTAAATCTTTAATTTCTTTAAAATCATATTTTTTCACAAACTTATCTAAATACTTATTAAATTCATCATGATTTAACTTACTAAATTTTTTCATATTAGCATCAAAATTTTTTAAACATTTTTCATATTGATTTTTTACCCATTCATCACTATAAATTTCTCTACCCAAATAACTTGGTTTATTAGATGGAATACAATAGTTTTTTTTCGTTAATTTATTATTATCTTGTTTTTTTAATTTCAAATTAAAATGAAAAATATATTCATTAACATTTTCATACTTGCCAAAAATAAATCTACTCTTGCAATTCATACACTTATATCTTTGATTGCCATTATAATTTCCATCTTTTTGGACATTTTCTGAACTACAATTAATACATCTCATAAATTACTCCACCAACGTTTTCAATATAGATACTTAAACTAACTTTTATAATTAAAATCTATCTAATTCAATTATATAACATTATTTTATAATATGTCATTAAATTAATATAATTTTTATTTCCTAATATCTAATTTTTTAACTTTTTATTGGCTCTCACAATCATATAGATAGACATAGATGTATTTATTAAACACACAACAAAGCCCATTATTCCAGTCATTAGCATTTTAAATTCACTATCATTTGTTCCAAACTCAGAAACCATAGCGACTTCTAAAGAAATCATTGAAATCATCGCTACCGTTAAATTAATACATTTAATTGATGCTAAAAGAGGACTATTTTTTTTACGATATTTAATGACATTTATAATTGCACTTATAATTAAATAAAAATCATACATAGCCACGATATAAATAATAAATCCGGCATAAGTTATCTCTTGATTTTGTTTAATAATTAAAATAATCATACCAGACAATATTAAATTTAAAAATAAAAGAATAATACCTATTAATTTTAATTTCTTATATTCCTTTTTTAAATTTTTGCCAACTTCCTTTTTGATATCTTTTACAATCAATAATTTCATTAAACAAAGGATTAAATAATAAATGGCAAAAGTAATAAACCACCAGGAGGTGTAATAGATTCCGGTACCTAATTTAAAAATACCATAGATAAAATTTAAAAATAAGGAAAATATAAGAAAAATTTTAGTAAATAATAATTCGTGCTCTTTATATAATTTATAACTATTAGATTTTTTTATTGTCATATTACTAAATTCACATACTTTATAAAACCAAAGACAAAATATAATTAAAGCATAAGTCGATAAAAGATAACTTAGATAAGCAAGAGATGTATCTTCCAAATGATAACTAAAAACATAAATAAGTAAACCAAATGCTAAATTAAAAACTATGAATCCAATTATTTTATTTGGTACAAATAATTCATTTAATATTTTTTTCATAACACACCTCCAACTAAACATAATTATAGCATTAAAAGAAAAAAGGAAGAAATTCTTCCAATTAAATACTAATCTTTGTTACTTTTTATATAAGAATAAATGGGATAATTAAGGACACATATTAGTAAACCAATAGTACCAGTTCCCATACCAATAAGAAAATCACTTTTAGATGGGTTACCTACCATAACTTTGCTCATACCAAATCCCATTATTAAAGATCCAACTATGCCGATAATCCAAGCAATTACAATTCCCCAGTTTATTTTATTATGTTCTTTTTTCGGATGATTTTTACGATATACTGGAATTATCATAAGAAGAATAATAAAACCTAAAATTGCTACTACAACACCTACTTTAAATAAATCCCATTCCGGTATTAAACACATCGTCAAACCTATGGCAAACACTAAACCACCAATAGTTCCTAAAATAATTTCTAATAAAGTTTCTTTTTTCATTTCCCGTACCTCCTTAAACTTTATTTACTTTCTTGTTCTCTACTCTTTTGTTCTTCTTTTAATCTTTCCTTGGCTTCTTCAATTGTTTCGCCATCTTTTTTTAAGAAAGAATCAACAAATTTATCTTCAATCTTTTGATAACCACCAACAACTGTGTCTTCAATTTTTTTATAACCACCAACTACAGCCTTTTCAATTTTCTTATTAGCATCAACAATTTTAGACATATATTCACTTCCTTTCAATAACTAGACACTTGTCTTTTTATTACAATTTTAGTATAATCTTTACGATATTAAAAAACAATCAACAATTTGTGAATGTTTGTCCAATTAAAAGGAGTGAGATTATGAATACCCCAAATAATAAAAGAAGAAAAGAAACTAGAGATAAAATTAGTAAAGTATTTATAAATTTATTACAAACAAAAGAAATAAGTGAAATTTCAGTTACTGACATTTGTAAACTTGCCAAAATAAATCGTTCTACTTTCTATGTTAATTATCTTGATATTTATGATTTAGCAGAACAAATTGGAAAAGATTTAGAGCAAGATGTCTTGTCATTATACAAGGAAGAAAGAGAAACAAATCATAATTCCAATGATTTTTTAAAACTATTCAAACATATAAAAGATAATCAAATATTTTATAAAACTTATTTTAAATTAAATATGGAAAAAAACTTTATTATTAGAGAATACGATTATCATTTATCTAAAAAGTTATATGATGATAAATACTTAGATTATCATATGGAATTTTTTAAAGCTGGATTAAATGCCATTATTAAAAAGTGGTTAGATAATGGCTGTAAAGAGTCACCAGAAGAAATTGAAAGTATTTTAAAAAGTGAATACCAAAATAAAAATAATATCAAAAATTAATTTGACATTATTTTTTTTAACTTACTAACAAGAACTATTCTATTGCACAAACTGAACCATCTTTTTCAGCAAGTTCTTTACTTTCTTCTATTGTACTATCATCATCTTTTAAACCTTCAAAGCCTTGTTCTTTTAACGCTTCTTCGGTAGCGTTTTCTAAATCAACATCTAAAATAATACTATATTTATAATTTTGGTCATCTATTTCTATTTTTTGACTAATACCATCTTTATTAAATTCTTGATTATTTTCAGCCATGGATTTTTTAAATTCATTCCAATTTTCTTTTACTCTTGAATCGGTAATTTGGGTCTTAACTTCCATAGTCATCCGTTTTAACTTATCATTTTTATAAGTCATGGTAATTATTTGATCCATACTGAGTTCATCTTCAGTTTGGGTTGAAGTACAAACTAGTTTTTGTTCCTTTTCTTTTACTTCGCCACAACCAGTCATTAAAAATACCCCTAGTACAATAGCAAATAACATTCCTATTTTTTTCATATTCTTTTTCCTCCTCACAAATCTACTTTTAGTATATCATATTCTTATATAATATACTATTTATATTTAAATTATTTTTTTAATTCACTTATTAAAAGAATACTACCGAGGATAAAGGCTAAAATATCGGCAATTACTGCACTCCATAACATTGTTACAACACTGTGAGTTAAAGTGGCAATTGAAATAATTGCTGGGACAAAGAAAATAACATCCCGAGCTAAGGCTAGTATTGTGGATTTAAAACTTGCTCCCATTGATTGTAATAATATTGATATGGACTTAATTAAACAAGTTAAAATAATCCCACCTAAAAATATTTTTAAACAATATCTAGCATATTCTAAATATTCTAGCGAATTACCTTTACCAAAGATATTAATGATAAATGTTGGGAAGCATTCAAACAAGATAAAAGCAATAAAACCAATTAATAAATTAATTAATAAAATATCTTTAATAGTTTCTTTAACTCTTTTAATATTTCCAGCACCCATATTATAACCAATTATCGGCATGCCTCCTAAAGATACTCCAATAACGATAGATACCACAATGCCAAATATTTTCATACAAATACCTATAACTGCTAAAGGAGTTACAACTCCATAAGCATTACCAGAAGAAGACATTGTACCATAACCATATTTAGTTACTAAATTATTCGCCACCGCAATAATAATTACAATAGCGAGTTGGGTTATTAAAGAGACTAAACCTAAAGAAACTATTTTTTGAACTATTTCTTTATCTAATTTAAGCGATTCTTTATTAATTTTAAAAGATTTTGCTTTCTTTAAATAAATAATACTAATAATAAAAGTTAATACTTGCCCAATAACAGTAGCAATCGCGGCTCCTTTAACTTGCATATGGAAAACAAATATTAAAATTGGGTCTAAAATAATATTCGAAATCGCTCCCACAATCGTAGCCATCATGGCATATTTAGGGCTACCATCACTTCTTATCGAAACATTTAAACCTTGCCCAATCATATAAAAAGGTAAGCCATAACAAATAATAATTAAATAATCTTTAGCATACTTATAACAATCTACTTCTTTTGGATTACCACCAAAAATACTTAATATTTGTTTGTTAAAAATAAGACCTAATATGGTTAATATAATTGCCATAAATATTAAAATGATTAATCCATTTCCAATGGCCTTACTTGCCTTTTTTTCATTCTTAGCACCAAGTGATAAATTAAATAAAGCTGCCGCACCATCACCTACTAACAAAGCAAAGGCTAAAGCAATAACTGTAAACGGGTAAACAATATTTGTCGCGGCATTACCAAAGGCTCCAGCATCACTCCAACCAATAAATATTTGGTCAACAATATTATAAAGGGCTGCCACAATCATACTAATAACACAAGGTATCGCAAATATTTTAATTAACTTAGGAATATTCTCCTTCTCTAAATCTAATTCTTTCACAAAAAAATCCTCCTTATCTTTTGAGCAAATAAAAACACGTAAGCCCTTATTCAACTGGACTTACGCATTTCGCTACTCATTGATAAATCGACTTAATATTTTTTGCTCGACTTGTTAATTATAGCACTAAATTTTATTTTTAGTAAGCTTTTTTCAATATTTTTTATTCACTTCGAAGTGCTTCAACTGGGTCTTTCTTAGATGCTGCTCTTGCTGGTATTAAACCACCAATTAAAGTTAATATTACAGCTAAAACAATTAAAATTATCGCACTATTTATATTTAAAGCTGCCTCTAAAGGAATATTACCGGTAAAGTGATGTAATATACGATTAATAATTGGAATTAATGTATAAGTTATACCTATGCCAAATAAACCAGATAATAAACCAATAATAAATGTTTCTGCATTAAATATTGAAGATATATTACCTTTGGATGCTCCAATGGCTCTTAAAATACCAATCTCTTTAGTTCTTTCATATACGGAAATATAAGTTATTACCCCGATCATAATACTTGATACTACTAAAGAAATGGAAACAAAAGCAATTAAAACATAAGTAACGGCATTGACAATCGTTTTAACTGATGACATTAAAATACCTGTTGTATCTGAATATTTAATTTCTTTTTCTTCCTCTACTTTATCATTATATTTTTGAATAAAATCTAAGAAATTCTCTTTACCATCAAAACTATTAAAATAAACACTCATATATGTTGGTTCATCTTTATCTTGATAACCTAAGGAAATTAAATTAGATTTTTGGGTAGTTTCGGTAGGATTCATCATGGCATCTACTACTCTTGCTAGTTCATCTTCTGTAAAGTTTAAAGTAAAAGATTCAGCAATCTTATCTTCATCAACCTTAAATGCTTTAGCAATACTGTTGGTTAAATTAGAAGTTAATTCCCCAACTTTAGTTAAAACTGTTTTCTTCATATTGGCTTCGGTCATTCCTCTTGCCATAGCATCACTTGTTCCCATAATCGGAGCACTACTTAAATAAGATGTAACTATCGTATTTTTTAATTCTTCAATAACAGTGGCTTTTGGATTAGTACTATCAACAACATATTCACTATTAAGAGTTTTCATATAAGTATTATAACCAGTTATATAAGATTGTAATAAACCTTTTAATAAACCGGTATAAGTAGTTTTAAAAGTATCTTTCGGAATAACATATTTATTAGCCATATCAGTAAGTATTGTATCTACTTCACTACTACTTAAATAACTACTTACGATATTATCAATATCATTTAAAGAAAATTCCGTATTTATTGTAGCAAATACCCCATTAATTAAAGTATTTAAATTATTATTAAATAAATCTTGGGCCGGTGTAATGTCTGTAGTTATTGCATTATTTATTTCTTGTAAATAACCTTCCGTTTGTTTTTGCATTGTATCTTCTGAAATATTAATATTAAAAGCACTTTGTAATTTTTTATTATCTACTTTAACTAAATCGGCAAATTCAAAATCAAAATTGTTCTTTTTACTATCAAATTTATTACCAGAAAAAATATCGGTATCACTATTACTTAATTGTTTTTTAACAACTTCGGTATCTTTCGCATAATCAATTAAATAATCGATTAAAGAAGAAGTATATAAAACACCCGGATTTAAAGCCATTGATGTTACACCCTCTTTAGGACTTACAATACCTACTATTTTTAATTTAGTAGCTTTATCATATAATTTTTGCATATAGGCCGTATCTTGAGTCATATCTTCATAAACATTATATTTTGTATTATATTGGTAAGTATCTGAGGCCATAATTAATCTTAAATCGACATTCATTAAATCTTCATAAGTTAAAGTAAGAGGGTCATTATGAATATCTACAGCTTCCCCACTCATAATACTAGTCACCATTTTAGTAAGTTCTTCAGTATCCCGAAGACCTAAAGAATACACTAATAAATCGGAGATAGAATTGGGTTCAGATAATACAATTAACATTTCATCATATTTTTCTGGCCAACGACCCGCTAAAACATCATAATCTTGCATTATTTCATCCCGATTATCAACCATTTCCGAAAATATTGAAGTCATTTTAGAATAAGAACTTAAAATAGAACTATCACCCATCATTTTACTAAATAAATTACTTGGGTTAATTCTAACTAGTTTATTTGTGGCATCAATCGTATAAATATTAGGATCCACACTATAAGAATATTGAATATTAGAAACATCATTTTTTATTTTTGATTCATTTTTGGTAATATATTCTTTAAAACTTTTTAAATCATTCGTACTAACACTAGATAACATAGAAGAAATATATTGTTGTTCTTTAACTTCATTAGAATTATTTGGTTTACCATTACCACTTCGCATTGATAATAACATACTTGTTAAATCAGCTGATTCTTGGGTAATCATTAAAGGATAAGAAGTTAGAGTATCTTCTTGAATAGAATCAACATAATTTTGAAAGCCAGTAGAAACCGCTAAAATTAGGGCAATACCTATAATCCCAATAGAACCCGCAAAAGCCACTAAAATAGTCCGAGCTTTTTTAGTCATTAAATTATTGAATGATAAAGATAAAGCCGTTAAAAAAGACATTTTGGTTTTTTTCGTTTTATTTTGTTTATCTTTGGCTTCTTCTTTCGTATTTATTTTACCATCATAAGGATTAGAATCACTTGTTATTTTACCATCTTTAATATTAATAATCCGACTAGAATAATCTTTAGCAAGATCAGGATTATGCGTAACCATTATAACTAATTTATTTTCTGATATTTTTTTAAGGATTTCCATTATTTGCAATGATGTATCAGAATCAAGAGCCCCCGTTGGTTCATCAGCTAAAATAATTTCTGGATCATTAATAAGGGCTCTTGCAATCGCGACTCTTTGCATTTGGCCACCAGATAATTGATTAGGTTTTTTATTAATATGTTTCTCTAAACCAACTTCTTTTAAGGCTTCGATAGCTCTTTTCTTTCTTTCATTTTTCGAAATACCAGATAAGGTTAAGGCTAATTCGACATTTTTTAAAACTGTTTGATGACCAATTAAATTATAACTTTGAAAAATAAAACCAACGCGATGATTCCGATATGAATCCCAATCCCGATCTTTAAATTTCTTAGTGCTTATTTCATTAACAATAATATCACCGGAAGTATATTCATCTAACCCGCCAATGATATTTAAAAATGTTGTTTTACCCGAACCTGATGGTCCTAAAATTGAGGCAAATTCATGCTTACGAAAATTTACACTAACTTTATCTAAGGCCTTTTGTTCATAACCTTCAGTTTTATAAATTTTACTAATATTTTTAATTTCAATCATTATCTTCACCTTGCTAACTATTAATTTATATAACATTTAATTTATATAACATTTCTTTCGCTAATATTAATTATATAATAAAATTCCAAAGTTTTTTATAAAATTTTTGTGAAATGTCATTAAATTGTCTTATTTTTGTAAATTTTATTAGGTTAGTTTAAAAAAGTCCATTATATTTGGACTATTTAAATATTTTATTTATCTTAGTTCTAAACCATCTTTAAAAGCATTACCAACTCGTTCCGATACTTTATAATAACCATGAGTAAATGGATCAAAAGCAATTGCCTCTAGAGCATTAATATCAACTTTATCATCTTGCATAACACTTTCTTCACAAGAAACATTTACAACTTTGGCAATTACCCCATAACTATATTCGTCATCTTGAAATTTAAGAAATTCACATTCTAAACAAATTGGTAATTCATTAATTATTGGGGCCTCAACTAAATTAGACTTAGTAGTAGTCATTTTACTTTTAGCAAATTTATCCGGGGTATTATTTCCCGAAACCATACCAAAATAATCAGCTTCTTTAACATATTTTGCTGTCGCTAAACTAATGGTGAAAGCCTTGGTTCTTTTAATATTTTGGACTGTTTTATGATTTTCACTTAAATTAAGTAAAACAATATCCCGATCAAGCATCGTTCCCCAAGCGGCATTCATAACATCAACTGTACCATCTTCATTATAAGTAGCAATTAATAAAACAGGCATAGGAAAAATTGCTTCCGTAGTTTTAATATTCTTTTTCATTTATTTCACTCTCCATTACCATTATAACACAAGACTCAAAAAAATGAGTAATTAAACCCATTTTATTAATTATCTTGACATACCTTTATCAAAAGATATATCATTTCCTTCTGTATATGAAATACGATTATCTTTTGCATAAATACCAGCAGCAATTCTTTCTGATTCACTTACTAGTAAATTTAAATATTCCGTAACTTTAGCAAAATCTAAATCTTCAGGATTTTTACCAGCAATACCATTTAATAAAATAGTTATATCTTTTTCTAATGCTGCTACTGCACTTCTACCATCCATAATAATCCTCCTACTAATAGTATAACACTATTTTTTTCTATCGCCAAATATTTTAATTTCTTGCACAGCCATCAACTTGTAAAATAACACCCGTTATATAACTTGCCATATTACTTGCTAAGAAAACAAAAGCATTCGCAATATCTCTAGGTTCCCCAATTCTACCTAAAGGAATTGTTTTAATTAATGGCTCAATCATTTCTTTAGGTAAACTTGCTACCATATCGGTTTTGGTTATTCCCGGAGCTACAGCATTTACCCGAATATTAAATGGCGCTAGTTCTCTCGCTAGAGATTTAGTTAAACCATTAACAGCAAATTTAGAAGCGGGATATCCTACTCCCGAAGGTTGACCATAAATACTAACCATTGAACTTGTATTTAAAATAACTCCACTATTTTGTTTTTTCATATAAGGCACAACAGCCTTTGTAACATTAAACATCGCATTAACATTTAAATCCATTATTTTAGCAAAATCTTCACTGGTTGTATCTTCAATTTTATCTTTAGCACTCATTCCGGCATTATTAATTAAAATATCAATTCTTCCGTAAGTATTATGAATTTTGGCAATTACTTCGCTAATTTCCTCATAATTATTTAGATTAGGATAATAGCCTTCGGCTTTTACTCCTTCTTCATTTAACTTTTGAATCGCACTAAGAGCACTTTCCTTTTTAGAACCAAATAATATAACTTTGGCTTTATATTCAGAAAAAGTCTTAACTATTTCATAACCAATTCCTCTTGTTCCTCCTGTTACAATAACTATCTTACCTTCTAAGTCTTGCATATAATCACCTCTATTATCATTTTAACAAATATTTTAATTTTATTAAATACTTTATCTTAACTTATTCGATAATGCCCAATAATTTTACCATAACTTTCTAAAGCATCTTCTTCATAATATCTTTGATGAGGACTATAATGATGAATAATAAAATTTATTCCTTTATGGTTTCTTTTATTAGATACTATAGCAATATGATTATTATATACTACTATATCCCCACCTTGAAAGTTAGCAATATCCTTGGGATCTAATGTTAATTTAATCGCGTTATTATCAAAATAGATTTTTAAATTTTTTACTCTTCTAAAATCAATATTTTTATCTACCTTTTCTATATTATAACGTTCCGGATTATTAACAATATCATTATTTACTAATTCTTGTAAATCATAACCGGCATTTTTTAAACCAAAGGCAACAACATCAGTACAAACACCATATTCATCATCAGGATATCCTCCAGCATAATATTTACTTTTATATTTTGGTTTAGTCTTGATATAATCTCTCACACCCTCTAAAATATCGGTCGCATCGTCTATGCCATCATTATCATAATCAACCGAACTCTTATAATCCGTAATATTAAAATAAGCTGAATCATACATTTTATGTGGTAAAAAATTAAAATGATACAATAGATAAATACCAATACCTAAAATAATTCCAATAATTAAAGTGCCAATAATTATAATTTTCTTCCGCATTAAATCACCAACTAGAATTCTCTTTTTAAATAAAACTTATGGGAAAGATAAATTGAGCCCACAAATAAAGCCAAGACAATAACCGGAATAGTTATATAATAATAAGTAATAATAAACGTAAAATATTTTAAGATATGCATTAAAGATAATAATTTAATAATTAAAGCAAGTCCTAAAGGCACAATAATCATAATACCAAATAAAGC
Source organism: uncultured Bacilli bacterium (assembly GCA_947587565.1). Lineage (GTDB taxonomy): Bacteria > Bacillota_I > Bacilli_A > RF39 > UBA660 > SIG200. Next base: position 13,121 of record CANPYA010000013.1, read on the forward strand.
AATTCTCCCCTTTTCAATACCATATTTAAAGATAAAAGGATAATTTAACGCTACCACAGTAATACCGATTAAAAAGATTGCGGCATTTGTTAAAAGAACTTCCCAGATACTACCATCTGTATTTTTAAACGCTAGTAATAATGACCCAATAATAATGGTAAGAATAGTAAGCATCAAACAAAGTAAGACACTACCCAAATATTTCGATAAAACCATTTTCTTCTTACCACTCGGTAAACCAGCCACATAAGTATCAAAGTTAGTACTTTTTTCATAATTAAAAATATTATAATAACTAAATATTCCAACAATCGGAATAGCATAAATAATTCCAGGACCAGTTGCGTAATCCAAAAGAGCATAAACAAAAATCAATAAGATTAAATATTTAACATTACTTTTTAAAATTAGAAAATCTTCTTTAATAAAACTTAACATACTTTCTCTCCTTTAAGCATTAAAACCATTAGTTCTTCTAAAGTTATTTTATCAATAACATAATTTTTATATTTTTTCTTTATTTTATCACGATTATTTACAAGAATTTCATAATTATATTTATTTTTCTTATAAGTAATAATATCTTCTTTATTAATACTATCAAATTCATCAATTGTACATTTTAAAATGCCATAATTATCAAAGATATCATCTCTTTTTTCATTAAGAATTATCTCGCCATCATTTATAAAAATAATTTCATCGGCAATTTGTTCTAAATCACTAGTAATATGCGTTGATAAAATAATGGTATGATCTTCTTCTTGAATAAAATTTAAAAAGATATCTAATACTTCACTACGAACTACCGGGTCTAAGCCACTGGTGGGTTCATCTAAGATTAATAATTTAGGTTTATGGGCTAAAGAAGTCGTAATTTCTAATTTTTTTAACATTCCTTTGGATAATTCTTTGATTTTTTTATCTTTAGGCAAGCTAAATTGTTTTAAATAATCTTGAAATAAATTAGCATCCCAATTTTTATAGACACCTTGCATTATGTTGTTAATATCTAAAGCGGTTAGGCTATCAGGAAAGAAAGCATTATCTAAAACTATGCCGATATCTTCTTTAATCGCATCTTCATTAGAAGCAAATTCTTGATTAAATATTTTTAAAGATTGATATTCCGGATGTAAGATATTTAGTATTGACTTTATTAAAGTCGTTTTCCCGGCTCCATTTTCCCCAATTAAACCAATTATTTCGCCTTCTTTAATATTTAAATCAATGGGTCCTAAAGTAAAGTTCGGATATTTTTTGGTTAATTTTTTGATTTCTATAATATTATTCATTTTCATCATCTCCATAAAGTATTGTAATTAAATCAATTAATTCTTCTTTTTGAATATTATTCTTTTTGGCTATATCAATGGCCATTTCTAAATTCTTTTCAATTTCCCTTTGTAAATGTTCTTTTAATAAATTGGAATTTTGAGGGGCAACATAGCAACCTTTGCCTTGGACAACATTAATATACCCTTCTTTTTCTAATTCATCATAGGCTTTCTTAACAGTCATGACACTTATTCGTATGTCTTGAGCGAGACTTCTGATGGAAGGCAAAAGTTCATTGGATTTTAAATCTTGTTCCATAATGCCTTTAATAATGGCCTTTTTTATTTGTTCGTAGATGGGAATTGCACTATTATTACTAATTACTAATTTCATTTCTCCTCACTTCATATAACACTATATAACAGTATATAACATTTGTCAATATTTATGATAAAAAAAGTAACAACTTAAAATTTTAAATTGCTACTATTTCTTTTATATTATAAATTTTGTTGATAACTTTCATAGCATTCTTGCCAACTAGCATAATTTTTATCATTCCGGTGATCTTCAAAAATACCTAAACTTTGTAAATACTTGCCAAAATAATCCGAAACTTTTAAAGCCCCTTCATAATTCAAATGATCACCTTTATCTTTACTTTCTTTAGACCAATCAATATTAATTCCTGCTAAATTTAAATCTAAATACTCGACATCATACTTACTAGCTAATTCTAAAGCGCCTTCATGTTTACCATAATTCCATACTTTCATACTTGGTGTACTTAGTAAAACTAACTTGACATCATTATCTTTGCATAGTTTAACCATTTTAGCAAAATATTCTTGATTAATTTCCGGTATTTCTTTAACTTTATTGGTTACATGCATATAATCTGTTGTTTTACCTTTTTTAACAGTCTTATTAAGCTTATACCCTTTATTAACATTTATTTCATTAAAACCGTCATTAGTAAAATTGAATAAAAATTTTTTCCAATTATTGTGATAATTTAAAATTGGCATACTATTTTGAAACTCATGATAAATTTTTAAATACCAGGACTTATTTTTGGGATTACGATATAAAACATTGGCTTCAAAAAAGACGATTTTTGGATGTTGACTTTGAATAACATAATCGAGAGTTTTGTATGAATCTTTAATTAACTGAGCAGCATTAGCGCAGTCAAAAGTTGTATAGCCATAATTATGCCATATTTCCATAGGAATATAAGCGGAATATACTAAACTATCCCCAATAATTACGGTATCAATAGTATTTTCAGTTTCACTTAATATTTCATAATTAGCAATATTAAATAAACCATATTTCTTAATATTCTTTTGGGGTAACATAATGTAAGCGGAAAATTCGAGTAAAAAGATTAATATACCCACAAATAAAACACTTTTAATAACATTCTTCATATAATCACCTAAAAATCTGCATAAATGGGATCAACCGGTGCATAACCTGGTCCATAAGCCCCAAAAATAATGGTTCCTAAAATAAGGGCATAATATAATAACCATCTTAGAACAATATTTTTCTTACTAATTTTTTCTCTAACATTAATTTCTTTTTCTTTTAAAATACTCATTACTAAAACAAAAATAACCGCCAAGAAAACAATAATATAATCTTTATAATCTAAGCCTAAAGTAAATATCTCTTTACTAAAACCATTAAAAGTAAAATTAGTAAATATTTTATGAATCATGCCGAAGGCTACTGTTACTGATGGGGCTCTAAAGATGAGTTCGCCAAATATGACTAAAATAATGGTTTTTAAAATAATTACTCCTTTATAAATCGTACTTTGCCGATTTATTTTTAACTTTTCACAAGTTTTAGCAATTAAAGGTTCAAAGATATTACCGAGTAAAATTAAGATAAAATGATAATAACCAAATAATAAGAAAGTATATCCTGCTCCATGCCATAAACCATTTAATGACCATACACAAAATAAGGCAATCGCACCCATTAAAAGGGATGCAAGTCTTGGACCAACTTTACCTAACTTTCTAATTTTACTAGTTAATTTTTTAACGCCCTTAGATAAAGAAACTGGATAAAATATATAATCTTTAAACCAATGACCTAAACTAATATGCCATCTACTCCAAAATTCGGAAATATTTTTAGAAAAGAATGGCGCTTTAAAGTTTTCGGGAATCTTAATATTAAATATTTCGCCACTTCCAATAACAACATCCATTGTTCCCGAAAATTCCATATAAAGTAAAATAGTATAGAATAAAGCCCCTAGAAAAAGAATGGGTCCACTATAGGCTAAATAGTTACTAAAGGTAAGCTTAACAAAGATATTTAAACGATCCGCAATAACATATTTTTTAAATAAGCCATAGATGATTCTTTGATAACCAAAGCAAAAATTATGATAAGTAACTTTATCACCTGCATAAAGGCTTTCGCTTACTTCATCAAATCGTGTAATTGGTCCTTCCATAATCGTTGGAAAGAAAGATAAATATAACATCACTTTTAAAATATTCTTTGAAGCTTCAATTTTACCATTGTAGACATCAATTAAATAAGATAAGGCTTGTAAAGTATAAAAAGATATTCCAATGGGAGATAAATGTTTAATTAATTTAAAATTATAATTAAAATGGAAAATATCTAATAAACTATTGGTAATACTTTTAAAGAAGTTTAAATACTTAAAGTAAAATAAGAAAGAGATATTAAATAAGATAACTAGTGTTAAAATTATTCTTTTTTTCTTTTTTATTTTTTCTTTAACTATTTTTCTTTCTTCCTTTGGTGTACTTTCTAAAACACTTTGCCATTTAACATCTACTCTTTGCATAAATAAGCCACCTAAATAAATGGATAAGGCAGATAAAAGCAAAAAGATTAGCAAATACTTGGAAATATAAAAGAAGAAAACTAAACTAGCAATTAAAAGTAAAACAGGCCGTACTTTTTTAGGAACAATATTATATAAAACAATAACTACTGGTAAAAATCCTAGAACATATATAATATTTAAGTAAGACATTATTCTTCCTCTTGTAACCTTTTAATTAACTCCCATATTTTTTGAGCCGAATTAAAATTTGCTGGTATTATTTCTACAGTCGGAATTTCTACATCAAATTCATCTTCAATCTCACTTATTAAAGAAAGAATTGTTAAAGAATCTAAATGTCTTCCATCAATTAAATCTTCACAAGTTGCATAATCTACTTCTGGTTGTAAATCTTCTAATATACTAATTAATTTTTCCATCATTATCACTCCTTACTGCCTTTGGAAAATTCAATT
>CANPYA010000014.1 GCA_947587565.1 uncultured Bacilli bacterium
GGAGATGGAACAACTAGAAAATTATGTGCAGAAGTAATCGATAGAGCTGGAAATAGTAGTGGAGTAATATGTTCTAACATTTATAATGTAGATGGATCTAAACCAAGTTGTGAAGTAGTAAGAGGAAGTGGAACAACTAATGTGGGACTAAATGTAACTATAAAATGTAATGATGGACTAAGCGGTTGTCCAACACCAAGTACCTCAACAGTTGCTAGCAACCCTGGAATAGTAAAGGAAACTTTTACGCAAACCTATACGGTAAAAGACCGCGCTGGCAATAGTAATAGTTGTAGTATAGAAGTTAATAAACAGCCTCAAAAAAGTACAGTTAGCTGTAAAACCGGAAAAACTTGTGATGCTTCAACATGTACCGGTGGTTATTATTATGCTGCAAGTTGGTGTTCTTGTGCATCAAAGCCTTGTTCATTTAGCTGGTCAGAGAGTGGTTATGGAATTTGTAATCCTGGTACAAAAGAAAATGATACAATGAGAGAATCATGTTCTTGTCAAACTAGAAATGGTAGGAGTTATTGTACGAGATCAGTTTATTCTTGTACTTGTAATAGATCAAAGTGTGCTTATGAGTGTACTTCTCATGCTGAAGATGCAAATAAATGTGGCTGTCAAAAATGGTATGATCCTACTAGCTGGTCGAATGTAGATAGTTGTGCAGAAAGTTCCACTAATACTAGTCAAGTTAAATGTCAAACATTATATAGTTAAAAAAACTAGACTTTTAAGAATTTTTATTAGATAATAATTTATGGGAGATAAAGTAATGAAAAAAATAGCGATGTTATTAATGCTATTAATGTTACCAATGATGGTAATGGCAAAAGATGAAGAAATAAGTGTGAGTGACTATAAAACAACTGGTTTAGAAGAAACATTAAAATTAGATGGTATTGATATAACTTATGAAAGTTATAAAGAAAATGATAAACAAGTACCAATCTATTTATTCTGGGGTAATGGTTGTGGGGTTTGTAAAAACTTTTTAACCTTCTTAGATAGTATTACAGATGAGTATGGTAAGTATTTCAAATTAGTAGCCTTTGAAGTATGGTATGATGCTAACAATAGTAATTTAATGAATACTGTATCTAATTATTTAGGACAACCTGCTGGTGGTGTTCCATACATAATTATTGGTGATCAAGTTTTTGGTGGTTTCTCTGAAAGTAGTGAAGAAAGTATCAAAAAAGCGATTAAAGATTTATATGATAGTAAAGAAAAATATGATGTCTTTGAAGATATGAATAATGTTCCAAAAGAAGTTACCAATACGCATGTTATTATTTGGAACTTAGTCTTTACTTTAGTTAGTAGTGCGACTATTGTAACGGTTGCTTGTGTTAATAATCATAATTTAAGAAAAAGAATAGATGTGTTAGAAAGCAAAATGAAGGGTAGTAAAAAGAATGCATAAGAAGTTAACAGTATTATTGATTTTAGTTTGTAGTTTATTCTTAGTTACTGGTTGTGATAAAAAAGAAGAACAATTAGTAAATCCGGATGCGGCAAAATTTAAAGAAGATTATGAAAAATTAAATGGCGAAACAAATACTAATGGTAAAGTAATTCGTTCCATAAAAATTAGTGATAAAAACCCATTTGTTTATAAGTCTGCCGAAGAATTAGTGGAAGCAATAAATAATAAAGAATCATTTGTTGTGTATTTTGGTTTCAATAGTTGTCCTTGGTGTCGGAGTATGTTAGAAACATTTATTAATGTTTTAGATGAAGAAGAAGTTAAAGAAGTCTATTATGTGGATGTTTTAAATATTAGAGATACTTTAGAAGTTAATAGCAAAGGTAAAGTGGTAACTAAAGTAGAAGGTTCTGAAGGCTATATGGAACTTATCAAATTATTAGATAATGTTTTATCTGATTATTCTCTAACTGATAGTAAAGGTAAGGAAGTTGAAACTAAGGAAAAAAGAATTTATGCTCCAAATGTTGTAATTGTTAAAGATGGTGTTGCTGTTGGCCTAGAAAGCGGTCTTAGTGATTTACAAGATGATGGTTACATGGATTTAACTAAAGAAATAAAAGATGATATGTATAACAAATTAAAAACCTTCTTTACAAATAATTATTAAAATTTAAAAGAATAAAATAAGATAGTCTTGGTTTTATTCTTTTTTTGTTATATAATTTAGATGGTGATAATATGAAGTTTAAAGCAAAGTATGAAAAGAATAATTTAGTGTTTATGTCTTCCATAATTTTATTATGTTTAGTTGTTTGTGTTTTATTTATCGTTTTAAAAAATTATTTATATAGCATAATATATTTTATCTTAACTTTAATAATAATTCATACTTATTATTTTGCTAGTTATGAATTAGGTAAAGATAAGTTAATTATTCAAATGGGATTTTTAAAAATTAAATTTCGTTATGAATTTTTATGGAAAGTCGAAAAGAATAATAAAGGTGTTAAAGTAACTAATAAGAATTTTTCTTTTACTATTTATCCTGATGATCAAACAAAATTCATTCGCGAATTAAATAAGAAAATTGATAAAAGTTTAAATGTTAAGAGGTAGTTATGGAGTATATTATTATTGCTTTACTAGGAGTTATTTTAATATTACTTTTAATTAATTTATTTAGAAATAATGGCAGTAAAGATATTATTGAAAGAATGGGAAGATTAGATACTTCTTTAACGAAAGATATTGGGGATTTTAAACTTACTTTTAGTAAAGATTTACGGGGCGATTTTGATGCTTTAGAATTAAAGATTGAAAATAAATTAACTCAAATAAATGATAAAGTTAATCAAGAATTAAATGATAATTTTGAAAAGAGTAATAAAACTTTTATTAATGTTTTAGAAAGATTAAATAAGATAGATGAAGCCCAAAAGAAGATAGATGGATTAAATAGTGAAATTATATCACTGCAAAGTGTTTTAACGGATAAAAAAACAAGAGGTACTTTTGGGGAAGTAAATTTAGAATATATTTTAAATAATGCCTTTGGTCCTGCATCAAGTGGCATATATGATATTCAACATAAAATGAGTAATGGTTATATTGCCGATTGCTTGCTTTTTGCTCCCGCTCCTTTAGGAACCATTGCGATTGATAGTAAGTTTCCTTTAGAAAATTATCAAAAGATGGTAGATAAGGGGAGAAGTAAAGAAGAAAGATTATTATTTGAAAAGAATTTTGTTTTAGATGTTAAAAAACATATTAATGATATTCATGATAAATATATAATTGTCGGTGAAACTAGTGATGAAGCAATTATGTTTTTACCAGCGGAAGCAATTTTTGCAGAGATTAATGCTTATCATCCTGAACTTATTAATTATGCTTATTCTAAAAAGGTGTGGATAACAGGTCCCACTACTTTAATTAGTACTTTATCTATAATAAGTATGATTTTAAAGAATATGGAAAGAGATAAGTATGCTAAAATTATTCATGAAGAATTAGATCGTTTAGGAGTCGAATTTAACCGGTATAAAGAAAGATGGGATAAGTTATCCAGAAGTGTTAAAAGTGTTAATCAAAGTATTGATGAATTACATACGACAACCGAAAAGATTTCCAAAAGATTTCAAAGTATTAAAAATGCCGAGATTGATACATTACAAAAAGATACTTTGCAAATAGAGTATAATGATGATGATAATTTAGAATAAAAAAGACTTGAAATTAATCAAGTTTTTTTATATTTTAAATAAATTTAATTTTGTGTAAAATATAAAAAATGTCAAATAAATGGTTGTATTAATTTAATATTCTTGATAGAAAATAAAAAAAGTAATATACTAAGAGTAGAATAAGAGTAGAGGTGCTATATGAAAAGAAAAATAAAAATAACTGCAATATTTTTATTAATCATACTTGTAATTGGAATAACAACATTTAAAGTAATGGGAGCAGATGATACCCCAGCCAATTCAGCTTTTGATGATTTTAATTTTTATAAGTGTGTAATAGATGCTTACAACGAAAAACATCTAGGTAGTCAAAAGCAATATTCTGATAATTTAAGTGATACAGAATTAGAGAGTATTATTTCATTAGATTGTAGTAAAAATGCTAATACACTAGATGCCGAAAAAATAACATCTGCAAAAGGATTAGAAAAGATAACCGAATTAAAAACATTACGGTTGCTTCATAATAACCTAAGTGAAATAGATGTAACAAGTAATACCGAATTAACATCTTTGAATTTAACAGGTAATAACCTAAGTGAAATAGATTTAAGTACGAATACTAAATTAGAATATTTGAATTTAAGTAATAATAACCTAAGTGAAATAGATGTAAGAGCCAATACCCAATTAACAAAATTGGATTTAGGTTATAATAACCTAAGTGAAATAGATGTAACAAAAAATACTGAATTAACATCTTTAGATGTCAGTGTTAATGACTTAAGTGAAATAGATTTGAGTAAGAATACCCAATTAAGCTTATTGTGGTTGCTTCATAATAACCTAAGTGAAATAGATTTAAGTGCGAATACTAAATTAGAATATTTGAATTTAAGTAATAATAACCTAAGTGAAATAGATGTAACAAGTAATACCCAATTAACAACATTGGATTTAATTTATAATAACCTAAGTGAAATAGATTTAAGTGCAAATACCCAATTAAGCTCATTGTGGTTGTCTTATAATAACCTAAGTGAAATAGATTTAAAAGCAAATACCAAATTAATAGATTTACAATTACTTGATAATAATTTGCTATCGTTGAATATTAACGAATTAAATAATTGTTGGTATAATATCTCACCACAGACAAGAAAAATAACTCCAAATAGACAAAATAATAAATATACAATAAATTTAAAAGAATATGATAATAAGTTAGATCCAAGTAAAGTAAAATTAGAACAAGAAGGAATAGAATACGATAATAATACAGGAATAATATCTTTTATAAAAATGCCAATAGGAGTAGTAATAGAATATACTTACATTACTGGTAAGGAAAAAGATATGAATGTAACAATAACTTTAACAAATCTAGAACCTATTTTATCTACATTTTATATAGGTGGACAAAATAATCCAGAATATGCCACTAGTACCACATCAAGTATCTATTTAACTTGGGACGATGAAGATGTCGAATATTATTGTATCAGTAAAACAAATAGTAGTACATCATGCGATTGGCAAAGAACATCAGGAAAAACAGTAAGTACAAATTATACATTAGATAGTGAAGATGGAACTAAAACATTATATGCATTTATAAAAGATCATGGTGGATTAATAAGTGAAGTATCAAGTGATAGTATAATACTTGATACAACAAAACCAACTATAACTGCATTCTACCTTGGGGGAGAAAGTAATCCAGAATATGCTACAAGTACCACAACAAGTATCTATTTAACTTGGAATGATGAAGATGTCACCCAATATTGTATTAGTAAAACAAATAGTAGTTCATCATGTGATTGGCAAAGTGCATCAGGAAAAACAGTAAGTACAGAATATATATTAAGTGGAGATTTAGGTAGTCAAACAAGATATGCATATATAAAAGATAAAGTTGGATTAATAAGTGAATTAAAGGAAGATAGTATTATCTTACAAACAGAAAAACCACTAATAAAAGAATTCTATATTGGAGGAAAAGAAAATCCTAAATATACAAAAAGTATTGAAAGTAAAATATATTTAAGACATGAAGAAGAAGATATTGAAGCATATTGTATAACAACAATTAATGATAGTAGTAATTGTGAATGGATAAATATGGATGAAAAAGAAATAGAAACAGAAATTACTTTAGATAGTGGAGATGGAGTAAAAACAAGATATGCTTTTTTAAAAAATAAAGCAGGACTAATAAGTGAAGTATCAAGTGATAATATAATACTAGATACAACAATACCAGAAATAAAAGTATTTTCTATCGGAGGAATTAGTAATCCTGAGAAAATAGAAAGTAATGAAACAAGTATATATTTAATGTGGGAAGATGATGATGTTGTAAAATATTGTATAAATACAGAAGAAAATAGTGACACTTGTGAATGGATTAATACTAGTATCAAAGAAATAGTTCAAGATTATACATTAGCAAGTGGTGATGGTGAGAAAACATTATATGCTTATATACAAGATGAAGTAGGATATATTTCTAATGTTAAAATTGATAAAGTAGTTGTAAATATTCCGATAGATGAACCATTACCAGAATCACCTCAAACAGGAGGATATACAATTGGTTTAATTTTAGTTGGAGGAGTAATATTAGTTTTAACTTATAAATATTATATAAGTAAAAAAGATAAATTAAAAAGAATCTAGGAAAACTAGATTTTTTAATTTTATTTCATTTTATTGGCTGCTTCAATAAAACTTAAGAATAAAGGATGCGGTTTAGTTGGTCGACTTTTAAATTCGGGATGAAATTGACTGGCAATAAAGTGCGGATGATTAGGAAGTTCCACAATTTCCACTAAGTTAGCTTTCGGATTAATACCAGAGAAAACTAAACCTTTTTCTTCTAATTCTTGTTTGTAAGCATTATTAAATTCATAACGGTGTCTATGCCGTTCAAATATAGTATCTGTTTTATAATCTTTATAAGCTAAAGTATTTTTTTCTAATTTACATTCATAATTTCCAAGCCTTAAAGTACCACCCATATTAATGATAGCTTTTTGATCAGCCATTAAATCGATAACGGGATTTTCACATAAAGGCTGAAATTCGGTGGAGTTAGCATCTTTAATATTACAAACATTTCGAGCAAATTCAATAACTGCCAGTTGCATTCCTAAACAGATACCTAAGAATGGAATTTTATTAACCCGAGCATAATTAATCGCTTTGATTTTACCTTCAATACCCCGCGAACCAAAACCACCAGGAACTAAAATACCTTTGGCATTTTTAAAGACTTCTTTTAAATTAACTTTATCTTTTTCTAAAGTTTCAGAATCCACCCAATTAATTTTAATTTTCTTATTAACTTTATAACCGGCATGCTTTAAAGCTTCCGCTACTGATAAATAAGCATCATGTAATTCTACATATTTACCTACTAAAGCAATTTCTAATTCTTCTTTTAAGTTATCCACAGTATTAACTAGTTCTTCCCAATCTTTTAAATTAATTTTCTTTAAAGGTAAACCAAATTGTTTTAAGATAATGGTATCAATTTCTTCTTTATAATAATTAAGAGGTATTTGATAAATGTTATTAACATCTACAGAATCGATAATGTTTTGCACCGGAATAGAGCAAAATAAAGATAATTTGTTTTTAATATTTATTCCTGTATCATAAGGAGCTCTGCAGACTAAAGCATCGGGACTAATTCCCATATTTCTTAAATCTTTAACACTATTTTGCGTCGGTTTTGTTTTTAATTCATCAGAACCAAAGATATAAGGGACTAAAGTACAATGGACAAAGAAAGTTTCATTTTTTCCTAGTTCATATTGCACTTGTCTTAAAGCTTCAATGAAAGCTTGTGATTCAATATCCCCAACTGTACCCCCAATCTCTGTAATAACAATATCGGCATTACTAGTCGCTGCCGCTTCATAAATTTTATTTTTAATTTCATTAGTGATATGGGGAACCATTTGCACAGTGGCCCCTAAATAATCACCTTTTCTTTCTTTTTCAATAACGGATTTATAAATTTTGCCACTCGTAATATTTGAAGTATAGTTTAATTCTTCATCAATAAATCTTTCATAATGTCCTAAATCTAAATCAGTTTCACAACCATCATAAGTTACAAAAACCTCACCATGTTGAATTGGATTCATAGTTCCAGGATCGACATTAAAATAAGGATCAAACTTTTGCATGAATACTTTATAACCCCGGTGTTTTAAAAGTAGAGCAATACTTGATGCTGTTATCCCTTTCCCTAAACCAGAAACCACCCCACCTGTTACAAATACATATTTTGCCATATAATTACCTCCCAAACAAAATATAAATAAAAAAACGAATAATTCTTGTGAGAACTATTCGGCTCTCTTTAATTATAAAAAAAATAAAATTGATAATCAATAAAAAGACATTAATTTGACATAATAAATTGTTCAAAAGCAAAAATTATGTTTATTTTCTTGAAATTTGCAAAAAAAGTTCAAAAACACAAAAAATAAGTATATTTTTTAACAATATTGTATTATACTATTAGTAAGGAGGAAAATTATGTTAATTGAATTTAGTGTGCAAAACTTCAAATCTTTTAAAAATAAAGTTACTTTATCAATGGAAAAAGATTATAGTGATGAAAACTTACAAAATACTTTTAAAGTAAATGATTTACAGTTATTAAAATCTGCCGCCATATATGGGGCGAATGCCTCGGGTAAGTCAAATTTAATTGATGCTTTAACAACGGCCGTTTTACTTGTTCGTAATTCTAATCTAATGACTATTGATGAAAAACTTATAAGTATTAAACCATTTATGCTAGATGATTCTTCTTTTAAAGAACCTAGTTATTTTGAATTCGTTATTTTAATTAATAAAGTTAAATATATTTATTCTTTTAGTGCCGATGTTAATAGAATACTATCTGAAAAGCTAGTGGCTTATTATTCTCAAAAACCCACTAGTATCTTTGAAAGGAATAAAAATAGTTATACATTCTATGGCCCAGATGCTAAAAAATTAAAGACTATTGAAAAAAGAAACTTACCGAATAAATTATTTTTAGCAACCGCTACTAACTGGAATTATGAAAAAACTAAAGATGTTTATTTATGGTTTTTAAATAGTATTGATACTTTTGATACTTTAAATAGAGTCAACAATTTAGATTTTGAATTATTAGAATTATATAGTAAAAATAATCAAGAATTAAAAGAATTTACTATTAATTTATTAAAAGAAGCTGATATAAAAATAAAAGATTTTAATGTTTCTTATGAAGAAGATATATATAAAAGAAGTAAATTTAATATCGAAGTATTACATGAAGTAAATAATGATGATGGGAAAACGAATGAATATAGTCTAGATTTTTTTGAAGAATCTAATGGAACAAAAACTTTATTTGCTATTGCTCCTTATTTAAAAAGAGCTTTAAGTAGTCCTAAAGTTATTATTGTTGATGAATTAGAAAGAAGTTTACATCCGGCTTTAATAGAATTTTTAATTAAAATTTTTCATTCTAAATTAAACAAAGTTAATAGTCAATTAATATTTAGTACTCATGCTGTTAATTTATTAAATTTAGATATATTTAGAAGAGATCAAATTTGGTTTACCGAAAAAAACAACGAAAATGGCATAACTGACTTATATTCTTTAAGTGATTTTTCAGTTCGAAAAGAGGAAAATATTCAGAAAGGATATTTAAATGGTCGTTATGGTGCTATACCATTTATAAGAGATATCAATTTATGGGAAGAGTAAAGAAATTTAGAAATAAAAGACCTTTAATTTTAATTGGTTGTGAAGGAAATAGTGAAACCGAGAAAAAATATTTTAGTAATTTTGCTAGTATTAATTTACCAATAAAATTTGCCAGTGGTAATAGTACTGATCCGGAAGGTATTTTAAATGATATCAAAAATTATATGGTAAAAGAAGATATAAGCGCTACTTACAACGATAAAATATATATGGTATTAGATACTGATTTAAATCCGAAAAGAATTGAACAAATTGAAAAAATAACTTTAGAATGTGAAAAATTAGGAATTAATATTATAACATCTGCCCCAACTTTTGAAATTTGGTTTTTATTGCATTTTCGGAATACGAAACTTAATTTTCCGAATAGTAAATCTGTTAAAAAAGAATTAAAAAAATATATTCCCCGTTATAAAGAAGGAATGAATATTTATAATCAAATTGTTGATAAAACCGAAATTGCCATAGAGAATGCTAAAATTTTAGAAAAAAGAGAAAAGTTGAATAGCAAAAATAAATATGCTTTAGCACCTCATACTTATGTGTACAAAATAATAGAAGAAATTAAAAATAATAATTAGTTAAAATAGAATAGCACTAATTTGTTATTCTTTTTTTAATATTTAGAAATTATTAACAAAAAATTTTTATCTTTCAAATGTGTATTTTTTTAGATATAATATATTTAGGTGGTATAAATGAAAAAAGTAGTTTTAGTAGATGGGAATAATTTGTTATTTCGTTCTTATTATGCAACCGCTTATTCAGGTTCAATAATGCGAAATAGTTCAGGATTTCCGACTAATGCTCTATATGGTTTTACAGGAATGATTAATAAAATAATTGCGGAAGAAAATCCGGAATATATGGTGGTAGCGTTTGATATAGGGAAAAACTTCCGGAAAGAAAAATTTGATTTTTATAAAGAAGGAAGACATGAAACACCAGATGAATTAAAAATGCAAATGCCTATAGCGAGAGATATTTTAAAAGCGATGGGTATTGCTTATGTGGAAATGGCACCTTATGAAGCCGATGATATTATTGGGACTATTTCCAAAATTGCGGAAGCCGACCCTGAATACTATACTTTAATTGTTTCGAGTGATAAAGATTTACTTCAACTAATTAGTTTTGAAACCGAAGTTAAACTTTTAAAACAAACTGGCTATATTCGTTATAATGAAGAAACTTTTAAAAATGACTGGGGAATTGACCCAATCAAAATAATTGATTTAAAAGCCTTAATGGGTGATGCCTCTGATAATATTCCCGGTGTTAAAGGTATTGGAGAAAAAACTGCTTTAAAATTATTACAAGAGTATGGTTCTTTAGATAATATTTATGCCAATATCGATAAGATTAAGGGTAAGAATCAAGAAAAATTAATTAATGATAAAGATAATGCTTATATGAGTTATGAAATTGCAACGATTTATAGAGAAGTACCTTTAAATGTTGATTTTGAATCTTATAAATATAATGGCCCCAAAACTTTAGAATTACAAAATTTATTTGAAAAATTAGAATTTTATTCTTTTTTAAAAAATGTTAAAACCGAACCTGTTAAAGAAAATAAATATACGGTTATTAATGATTTAAAAGATTTAAAATTAAATGATGAAGTTGCTTTTTATTTAGAATGTGACGATATAAATTATCATTTAGGGAAGATTATTGGTATGGGTATAACGGATAAAGATAATACTTATTTTATTCCCGAAAATTTAGTTAAAGATGCTTTTGAATTATTAAAGAATAAAAAATTAATTACTTATGATTTAAAGAAAAGTTTAGTTTTATTAAATACCAATATTAAATGTGATTTTGATTTAATGGTGGCATCTTACTTAGTTGATATGCCCGCAAGTTTAGATATTGCGCCTTTAATGATTTCTTTAAGTGAAAATATTCCGGGTTATGATGAATTTAAAAAGAATAAATTTACGGATTTAGAAAATGTCATAACTTTAAAAAGTCGCTTTATTTTTGAGCAAAAAGATAGTTTTCAAGATAAATTAAAAAAAGAAGAACAAGAAGATATATTTAATAAAATTGAAATGCCGTTAATATATGTTCTTGCCGATATGGAACAAAATGGTTTTAAGTTTGAAGATCAAGCTTTAGACAACATGCGTGCGGAAGTTGATGCGAAAATTAAAACGATTACCGAAGAAATTTATGAAATGAGTGGGGAAGTCTTTAATGTGGCAAGTCCCAAACAAATGGGAATTGTTTTATTTGAACATATGGGAATTGGCAAAAGTAAAAAAATTAATCGGGGTTATAAAACGGATGTTAAGACTTTACAAAAATATGTGGATAAGCACCCCATTATTAATAAAGTTTTAGAATATCGTAACTTATATAAATTAAAAAGTACTTATTTAGATGGCTTAAAAGATTTTGTTTTAAGTGATGGCAAGATTCATACGATATTTAATCAAACATTAACAAGAACAGGGAGACTTTCATCAAGTGAACCGAATTTACAAAATATTCCGGCGAGAGAAGAATATGGTAAACAAGTAAGACTAGCTTTTGTCCCAAGTAAAGATTTAATTGTGAGTGCTGATTATTCGCAAATTGAACTAAGGATTCTTGCTCATATTTCCGGTAGTAAAGAACTCATTCAAGCTTTTGTTAATGATGAAGATATTCATACCAAAGTCGCCGCCGATATTCATGGCATAAAAGAAAGTGAAGTAACCAAACAAATGCGAAGTATGGCCAAAGCTGTAATATTTGGCATTGTTTATGGTATCAGTGGTTTTGGTTTAGGAGAAAATCTTAATATTTCTAAAAGTGAAGCCAATAAATTTATCGAAAAGTATTATGAACTTTATCCGGGTGTAAAAAATTATATGGATAATATTGTTAAAAGTGCTTACGAAACTGGTGAAGTTAAAACCATGTTTGGTAGAGTAAGAAAAATAAAAGAATTAAAAGATACTAACTGGCATATGCGAACCATGGGGGAAAGAATGGCCTTAAATACGCCAATTCAAGGTTCTAGTGCCGACATTATGAAAATGGCTATGATTGAAGTATATAACAAAATTAAAGAAAATAATTTAGAAAGTAAATTAATCTTACAAGTTCATGATGAAATAATTATTGATGCTAAAAAAGAAGAAATTCCTGTTTTAAAAACTATTTTAAAAGATGCGATGGAAAATGTTGTTAAGTTAAGTGTTCCTTTAAAAATAGAGATTAATACTGGTGTTAATTGGTTCGATGCTAAATAGCTTGAACCTTTTTTATTTAAATAAAAATTGTGCATTAAGCACAACTATATTATTTTTGATTGTTATTAAAGTTAATTATTGACCCACCATTATAAAATAAAAAATCTCCATATTGCAATATTTTAGTCATATTTCCTAAAGAAGTAACTGCTGGATTAATTAATAAACTAGTTCTTTTATTTAAGGGAATAAAACCTCTTAAATTTTTTGTTTCTTCTAATTTAAAACTTTTATTTGGCGTAATAATTCCCCGGTAAGGATTTCCTAATAGATTTAGTATTTTTTCTAAAGGCAATATTCTTAACTGCGTCATACCATTATGATTATGGCCACTTATTACTAAATCAATATTATCTAATAAACCTGCTTTATTTAAATGAAAAACAAAGTTAGGATAATGACAAAGTAAAATATTATATTTATTTTTATCTAAATTTTTTAAATAACTATATTTTTGAACTTCTTGATTAATAATATTTGGTGTTCTATCTCTATCCATAGCGTAAGTAAAACTTGGGTTAATAATCGTTAAGGTTTTAAATTTATCTAATTCATAAGTTTTATTTTCTTCATAAAATATTTGGGTATTTTCTTTTAAATTCTCATTTAAGGCATCATTTAGCGCATAAGTTCTTTTTAAATCTTTTTTATTATAATTACTTTCATCATGACTACCAAAAGAAAGATAAACTTTAGCATGTTTACTTAAAGTATCAATAAAATTAATGATGTTCTTTTTAGCATCAGAATTATTTAAAGTTTTAGTAGAATCAATAATATCCCCGACTAAAAAGATCATATCAAATTGATGTTTACTTAAATATTTTAAAATGACCTTTAATTTGTGGGTATTTTTATGATAATGAATATCTGATAAAACTAGTATTTTTAAATTATTTCCTTTTGTTAAAAAATTATAATTAAATAATTTCATATATATCACCAAGCCTTATTAATTATAAAGGATTTAAAATAAGAAAGTCAAATTATGACCTATGTTTAAATATAAAAATATGATAAAATTAAAGTGAAGGTGATAATATGCCCGAGATAGCGGAAGTTGAAACTGTAAGAAATACTTTAAAGAAAAGAATATTACATAAGAAAATTGTGGATGTCAATATAAGATATGCCAAAATTATTGAAAGTGATTTAGATGAATTTAAAAAAGTTTTAATTGGTAATGAATTTGAAGATATTTTAAGAAGAGGTAAATGGTTAATTTTTAAGTTACACGATTATTATTTATTAAGTCACTTACGAATGGAAGGTAAATATTTTATTAAGGATAGTAAGGAAGAAATTGTTAAACATGAGCATTTAATCATAACATTTAATGATGGAACTGATTTAAGATATCACGATACAAGAAAATTTGGTCGTTTAAAAATTGTTCCTTTAGATAAGTTAGAGACTACGGAAGAAATTCAAAAACAAGGAATTGAACCAATTTCCAATAATTTAACAAGTGCTTACTTATTAGAAAAATTTAAAAATAAAAGATTACCGATTAAAACGGTGTTACTTGATCAAGAGATAATCAGTGGCCTTGGTAATATTTATGCTGATGAAGTTTTATTTGCGAGTGGGATTAATCCTTTAAAGAAAGCATCATTAGTTACTAAAGAAGAATGTGAGAAAATTATTGCATCTTCTAAAAAAATAATTACGAAAGCAATTGAAATGGGTGGTACAACTATTAAAAGTTATACTTCTAGTTTAGGGGTTACTGGCCATTATCAAGATTATTTATGTGTTCATAAAAGAGAAGGTAAGCCTTGTCCGAAATGTGAAAGACCGATAAAAAGAATAAAAGTGGGAGGAAGAAGTACTTATTATTGTGAGAATTGTCAAAAATAAAGGGGTTATAAATGGATAAGATAATTAAAAATACTTTAGAAAAAATTACTAATGAAGGTTTTAATGCCTATTTAGTTGGTGGTTTTGTAAGAGATTATTTACTCGGAATTAAATCATTAGATATCGATATTTGTACGAATGCTTTACCGAAAGATTTACATAAGATTTTTCCTGTTAATAACAATAGTAATGAGTATGGTGGCTTTAATTTGCAAATTAAAAAATATAACATTGATATTACCACATTTAGAAAAGAATTAAAGTATGAAGGAAGAAAACCAACCGAGATTGTTTATATTAATAGTTTAGAAGAAGATATTAAAAGAAGAGATTTTACTATAAATGCTATTTGTATGGATAAAAATGAAAAAATAATTGATTTAGTTGATGGGGTAAATGATTTAAATAATCATCAAATTAAAATGCTTGGCGATATTTCTGAGAAATTACAAGAAGACCCTTTGAGAATTTTAAGAGCCATCAGATTTGCAACAGTTTTAAATTTTGAAATAGATAGTGATTTAGATAAAAAAATTCAAGAATATTACCAATTAGTAGGTACTTTGTCTAAAAGTCGGATTAAAGGTGAATTAAATAAAATATTACTCCATAAAAACTTTTTAAAAGGTTTAGAATTGTTAAAAAAATATCAAATATTAGATTTATTAAAGATTAGTTATGATAATGATATGACTTATGTTAGTGATTTAAGTGGAATGTGGGCCCAATTAGAATTTAGTACCGATTTTGCATTTACAAAACAAGAAATAAGAAATATAATTAATATTAGACGAATAGTGCGTATAGGCCATATTGATAATCACTCCTTATTCAATTATGGCTTATACACCAATTTAGTCGCTGCAGACATTCTTAATTTTGATAAAAAAGTTGTTAATAAACTTGCGAAAAATATTCCAATCAGAAAGAATAGTGATTTGGATATAACTAGCGAAGAAATTATGACTATATTGAATATCGAACCTTCTAAAAAATTAAGAATGGTTACTGAGGAATTAATTGATTTAGTTTTAGATAATAAACTAAAGAATAAAAATAGTGAGATAAAAAAATATTTAAAAGAAAGGTGAAAACAATGGGGAATAATAAAAAGTATGTCGTTGAAGCCAACTTTATTAAAGAAGCCTACAAACTAAAATTATCTTTAGCGGAATTTTTATTATTACTCTATTTTGAAAATGCTGATGAAGCGAAATTTGATTTAGATTTAATTAGTCAAAAGTTAAAAATTGAAAAAAATGATATTTTTGAGGCTTTTAATGGGTTAATTACTAAAGGAATCATTACAATGACTAGTGAAAAAAATGAAGCAGGTAAAAGATATGATAAGATTTCTTTAGAGGGATTCTATGATAAATTAAAAGCGAGTGCTAAAAAAGAAAGTGAATCGAAATTAAAAGATGATATTTTCACCAAATTTGAAAGTGAATTTCGCCGTCCTTTAACAGGTACCGAATTTGAAGTAATTAAAGCTTGGATTGAAAAAATGTATAATGAAGACTTAATATTAAGAGCTTTAGAAGAAGCATCATATAATGGAGTTACCAATATTCGATATATTGATAATATTTTATATGATTGGACAAAAAAGAATTTAAAGACAAGAGAAGATGTTGATAATTATTTTAAAAATAAAAAAGATAATAAAAATTTTGATGAAACAAATGTCTTTGATTATAATTGGTTAGATGATTATGATAAGTAGTGAAGAAGTAATTAAATATTTAGATGAAATTATTCCAAATCCTAGATGTGAACTTAATTATACTAAAGATTATGAATTATTAATTGCCACCGTTTTATCTGCTCAATCAACGGATAAAAGAGTTAATATGGTGACGAAAGAATTATTTAAGTATAATTTAGAAGAAATAAGTAAACTAGATTTAAAAGTAATTGAAAATATTATAAAGCCTGTAGGTACTTATCAAAGAAAAGCGGAATATATTAAAAAAATTGCCAGTAAATTACTTACTGATTATGATGGAATAGTTCCCAATAACAGGGAATATTTAGAAAGTTTACCGGGAGTAGGAAGAAAAACCACTAATGTTGTTTTAGCAAATATCTATGATGTACCCGCTATTGCTGTAGATACCCATGTTTTTCGGGTTGCTAAAAGATTAGGATTTGCAAAAGATGCTGATGATGTATTAACTGTGGAGAAAAAATTAATGCGAAAATTTCCAAAGGATAAATGGAGTAGATTACATCATCAATTAGTTTTATTTGGAAGATATACTTGTAAAAGTAAAAATCCGGATTGTGAAAATTGTCCTTTTAAAAACAAATGTAAAATTAAGTAAAATTCATTGTTAAGATTTTTTTAAAATGTCCCATTTTGCATTTGCTGAAGCAAATGAGATAATAAGAAACAAAGGCAAGCTT